>DMAP01000291.1 GCA_003446975.1 Clostridiales bacterium
GCAATTGAAGCTTGCGACGCCATGGTTAAGGCAGCAAATGTTGAAATAGTAGGCAAGAAAGTTATTGGAGCTGGATTTGTCACAGTTATTATCGAAGGTGATGTAGGTGCAGTCAAGGCGGCATTGGACGCAGGTGCAACAGCGGTTCAAAAAATCGGCGAGCTTGTATCAGCTCATGTTATTGCAAGACCAAATCCAGAAATCAAGAACCTCTGGAAGTAAAGAGACTTGTTTTTGATTGGAGATAATGAATGGATAATAATATTAAGCTTAGGACCTATATCATAATAGACAATATGCAACCTCAGTATGCCGCTGTTACAGGAACGGTAGTAAAAGGAGATGTATGCATGGCGGGAATGGCACAGCTGTATATCGAGCTTGAGCCAGGAAGTGGTGTCTATAAATTGATGGATATCGCTTTGAAGCAGACCAATGCAAAACCCGGCTTCCAAATTGTCGAAAGAGAATATGGGGAAATTGAATTTCATTCCAAATCTATAGATGATGTGACTCAGGCGGGACAGGCAATTCTTGAAAGCTGTGGTTTGACAATCAATGACAGGATGAAACCAAAGGTTGTATCAGAGCAAATCATCTCTAATGTAGATCCTTATCAAGCACAACTAATCAATCGAGACAATCGCTTCGGCTCGATTCTGATACCGGGAGAAAGTCTGTTCATCTTGGAAGTTGAACCTGCTGCCTATATTTCTATAGCGGTAAATGAAGCTGAAAAGAATTCGAAAATCAAATTGATTACATTTGATCCCGTTGGCAGGTTTGGCAGGATGTATATTTCAGGAACAGTGTCGGAGGTTAACTCAGCAAGAGAAGCAGCCATCAGCGCCTTGGAATCTATAAAGGGTCAGTAGTACCTCAACATAAGGATATGATTTATTACATTGAATCAGTAGCTAATATTTAGATGTTTTAAGACATCTATGTATAGTATATCAAGGAGGGAAATTATGAAAAAAAGTTTTAGAAAAATGGTAGTATTGTTACTCTGCATGGTATTAGTTTTATCGTTATTTACAGCATGTGGTGGCTCCAATACACCGACTACGACTGCACCGACTTCTGAGGGCGACACTACTGCACCCCCGACCAGCGAACAAAGTGCTGCTAAACTGGACACACTTATCGTAGCTATGACCGGGAATCCGACAACCTTCGATCCAAATGGCAGAAATGACGGCACATCTATGGCTGTTAAAAGACAGATGTACGAAGGATTGACCATTATAGACACCGACATGAACGTATACCCAAGTCTTGCTGAAAGTTGGGAGTTTTTAGATGACACAACCATATTGTTTCATTTGAAAGAAGGAGTACTATTCCATGATGGTACTGAATTGACAGCAGAAGACGTAGCTTTTTCAATCAAAAGAGCTTATGATTTGAGTTATGCAACCGCATATATGTCAGCTTTTGATCTTGAAAAATCAGAGGCTGTAGATAAATACACCTATAAGTTGGTTACCAAGTTTCCATCAGGCACAATTTTAAACGTCTTGGCTTACCCTACTATGTTTATTACTTCTAAAGCTGCAGTAGAGAAGTTGGGAGATGATCTGACTACAGGATGTCCAGGAACAGGCCCATACAAGTTTGTTGAATGGAATCAAGGGGATAGTGTTAAGTTAACTAAGTTTGAAGATTATTGGGGTACAAGTGAAGGTAATGAGAATATTTTATTTAGAATTATTCCAGAAACAGCTAGTAGAGTAGTCGAAGTAGAGACGGGCGGTGTTCACATAGCTTACGATGTATCTGCACTGGATGTTGCACGTTATGAGAATGATCCTACAATTGATACTTACAGAAAAACTACGACCACTCTGGTATACCTAGGAATGAACTGCGTAAAAGCGCCATTTGACAATGAATTAGTTAGACAAGCAATTGCACACTTGGTAGTTAGAGATGATGTAGTTGACATGGTTTATTCTGGACAGGGAGCACCAGCTACAAGTTCTATAACAGCAGGGTTGTATGGATACTCAGATAAAGTAAAGCTTCAGGAATATAATCCTGAAAAAGCCAAAGAATTGTTGACCCAAGCGGGATTTCCTAATGGTATTACAACTACTATAACAGTTAGAGACCAACAAATATTCATGGATGCTGCTGAGGTTCTTGCAAATCAGTTGGCAGCAGGAGGTGTTATAGCAGAAGTTAAAGTAATAGAATGGGCAGCTATGTTGAATTTAATTGAGAACGCTGAACTTGATCTGTATGTCATGTCTTTAGGTGTTGCAACTGGTGATGGAGGAGACGGACTATTCCGATACTTCTATTCAGAAAACCCATACTCAAGCAATACTGCTCGTTTTAGAGATGCTGGATTTGATGAACTGATTCTTGCAGCAAACAGCGAATTAGATACGACCAAGAGGCTTCAATTATTGGAACAAGCCCAGCAATATGCAATAGACAAAGCACCGTGGGTTCCATTGTTGGACAGTGAGTCATTGTTCCTTACAAGTTCTAAAGTAAAGAATTTCGAGCTTTATCCTACAACTTATCAATATTATAAGGATGTCTATGTAACAGAATAATATGTAAATCCCTAATAGTAATCATGATGACGGGTGAAATAAAAAGGTCATCCGTCATCATGATTTGATATGAATCTGAGGTAGCATTGTCATACAATAGGAGGCATGCGTGTATATTTTAGCAACAGATAGAATTGTGGTTGGAGACGGTAAGGAGATTTACTTAAATCAAGCTTTACTGATTAACGAAGGTAAAATAGAAGAAATAGATGTACTTGAAAAGTTAACCAATCAATTTGCGGGCGTTCCTGTTAAAATATTTAATGATTGTACCATTCTCCCCGGATTTATTGATGTGCATGTTCATCTCGGTAGCTTATACCAGAGACCAGATGCTAATGAAATGTCAAATAATTTAGGGCACATCACACTGATGGCTTACAAACATCTTCAAGATGCTCTTTCTGTTGGAATCACAAGTTTAAGAGGTGTAGGTGAACCAAAAGGTTTAGGAGAAGCCATTCGAGCTGGATATCATAAAGGTTACATCAATGGACCTCGTTACTACACCTGTGAAAGAAGCATAACAATAACAGGAGGGCACGGATCTACAGGAGCAATCACAAAAGTTGAAATAGATGGGCCGTGGCAGGCACGTCAAGCAGTGAGACAGAATATTAAAGAAGGAGCAGATTGGATAAAAGTCATGAATAGCCATCGAAGCCATCACAGTGAGTTTACACTTGAAGAGTTAAAGGCGATAACAGATGAATGTCATAGACTTGGTAAAAAATGCTGTATTCATGCTGGCACAGAGCAATCAATAGAGTACGCTATAGAAGCTGGTTTCGATACGCTTGAACATGCAGCCTTTCTTACGGAAGAATTAGCTAATCGGGCTATTTCAAAAAATATCAAATGGGTACCAACGGCGTTTGTTTATCAAAATGCTATTGACCAAATGAAAAAAGTGTACAGACACTCTACCCCTGAATCAAGAAAAGATATTGAGTTTTTAGAACAAACTGTTGAAGGTTATCATAAAAATCTTTTAAGGAATTATAAAAATGGAATTTTAATTGCGACAGGAACAGATATTTGCTTTCCTAATATGTTTATAACACCTATTCAAGATGAAATAGAGACATTGTGTAGATTTGGTTTATCTAATCTTCAAGCCATTGAATGTGCAACAGGTAACGGAGCCAAACTATTAGATGCTGATAAGTCCTTTGGGTTTATTAAAAAGGGAATGGAAGCAGACATTATAGTCGTCTTTGGCGACCCAACTACTGATATTAGTTCATTAAGAAATATAAAAGAAGTATATAAGAGTGGAAAATTGCTTCATTCTTCAAATAATCATGCAAATCATTCAGGAGGGTACAAGTTATGTTGAGATATATTCTGAACAGGTTGTTGATGATGATACCAGTACTACTTGGAGTGGCTTTTGTTGTTTTCACATTAATGTATATAACACCGGGAGACCCAGCTAAAATAATTCTTGGTGAGTCAGCTACTGAGGAAGCTGTCACTGCGCTTCGAGAAGAAATGGGATTGAACGACAGTTTTGTTGTGAGATTTGCAAGATATATAGGAGATATAATTTTCAGGTTTGATTTTGGGATCTCTTATGTTACTGGATTGGGTGTGTGGGGAGAATTAATATCAAAATTCCCAGCAACCTTTAAATTAGCGGCTCTAAGTGGGGTTGTATCGGTTATTATTGGCGTCACTCTCGGCATCATATCAGCAATAAAACAATACTCATGGTTTGATAATATTTCATCAGCCTTAGGGCTCCTCGGTGTTGCAATGCCTAATTTTTGGCTTGGAATGATGCTTGTCCTAATTTTTGCTGTAAGATTAAAATGGCTGCCTGCCTCAGGGACTTATGGTCCCGAATATTGGATACTGCCATCCATTACATTAGGAATGATTTCAGCTGCTAGTATAATGCGAATTACCAGATCCGCTATGTTAGAAGTCATTAGGCAGGATTATATTGTCACAGCACGATCGAAAGGACAATCAGAGTGGGTAATTATTACAATGCATGCTTTAAAAAACGCTATGATACCCATAATAACCGTAGTAGGTATTCAGTTTGGACAGTTACTCGGTGGTTCTGTTCTTGTAGAGACTGTTTTTTCAATACCAGGCATAGGTCGATACATGATAGATGCCATTAAAGCTAGAGATTATCCAATAGTTCAAGGTAGCGTATTGTTTCTAGCAGCTTGTTTTAGCTTTGTTAATTTAGGTGTTGATGTATTATATAGTTTTGTGGACCCTAGAATGAGAACGATGTTCGAACATAAAGGCAGATCCAGGAAAATCAAGTTTAAAACTAATAATGGGGCTAGAAACAATGGATAAGAAAAAATTGAACAAAACTAAGACTAACAATAGTTATTGGAAAGAAATCATAAAACGTTTTAAAAAGAATAAAATGGCTATGTTGGGTCTTTCCATATTAATTATATTAATCACAGTTGCCATTTTTGCTGATCAACTTGCTCAGTTTGGATACGATGAACAAAATGCTAAAACAAGATTCTTAGCTCCAAGTAGTCAGTTCCCTTTAGGGACCGACAATTTTGGTCGGGACATATTAAGCCGAATAATCTACGGAGCTCGCATATCCTTACAGGTTGGATTGATATCTGTCGCCGTGTCATGTGTCCTAGGAGGATCATTGGGTATAATAGCAGCTTATTATGGTGGGAAATTAGACAATATTATCATGCGTGTACTAGATGTACTATTGGCTATACCGGGTATGATACTAGCGGTAGCTATTGCTGCTTCATTGGGTCCAGGATTGAACAACATGATGTTGGCAATCGGGTTAGGTCATACACCCGGATTTGCTCGCGTTGTCAGAGCATCGGTTTTGACTGTAAAGGAGCAAGAGTATATTGATGCTGCTAGATTAATAGGTGATAATGACCTCCAAATTATTTTTAGACATATTTTACCAAATTCTATGGCTCCAATGATTGTCCAGGCAACACTGAATGTAGGAAGATCTGTTATATCAGCAGCATCTCTAAGTTTCCTGGGATTAGGTATACAACCTCCGATTCCTGAGTGGGGATCGATGCTAGCATCGGCTAGAGCATATTTGAGAGATTTTTGGTGGCTGACAACATTTCCTGGATTAGCAATAATGTTAACAGTCTTTTCATTGAATTTGGTAGGAGATGGATTGAGGGATGCCTTAGATCCTAGATTAAAAAGTTGATGGAGAGTTTAAAAATGAATGAATCTATGTTGGAAATAAATAATTTGAGAGTCCATTATGTCACTGATGATGAAACTGTTGAGGCAGTCAATGGTGTTGATTTAATATTGAATCAAGGAGAAACATTAGGGCTTGTTGGGGAAACAGGAGCTGGGAAAACAACTCTGGCAAAAAGTATAATGCGAATTCTACCAGATCCACCTGCTAAAATTATTGAAGGGGAAATTATTTTCCAAAATGAAGATTTATTAAAAAAAAGCAATAATGAAATGAGAAAAATACGAGGCAATAAAATTTCAATGATTTTCCAAGATCCTATGACGGCCTTGAATCCAGTTATTACAATAGGAGATCAGATAGCTGAGGTGATTCAACTTCATCAAAAATTGTCAAAATCAGAGGCAGCTTTAAAAGCTAAGGAAATGTTGGAGATGGTGGAGATACCATCAATTAGATACAACGAGTATCCACATCAATTTTCTGGTGGAATGAAGCAGCGAGTCATAATTGCCATAGCGTTAGCCTGTAATCCAACGATGTTAATAGCGGATGAACCAACTACAGCTCTTGATGTAACGATACAAGCACAAGTACTGAGGCTAATGAACAAATTAAAAAGAGAAATGAAGACCTCTATGCTCCTAATTACGCATGATTTGGGCGTTGTTGCTGAAACGTGTGATAGAGTAGCAATAATGTATGCGGGAGAAATTATAGAAAGTGGCTCGGCAATCGATATTTTTGAAAACAAAATCCACCCATACACAAGAGGACTCTTTGACTCTATCCCAGATATCAATGAAAATATATCAAGATTGAAACCAATATTTGGTTTAATGCCTGATCCTTCCGAATTACCATTGGGGTGTAAATTTGCCGAGAGATGCCCAGATCGAACAACAAATTGTCATCTGAAAGTGGTTCCTATGAAAAAAGTATCTGAAACCCATAGCGTGAGATGCTTTACCATCGGACAGAATGAGGAGGCATCACGATGAGTGTTTTACTGGAAGTACAGAATTTAAAAAAATATTTCAAGACGCCATATGGTATGCTTCATGCGGTTGATGGGATTAATTTTCATCTAGAGGCAGGGAAAACATTAGGGGTTGTAGGTGAATCTGGATGCGGAAAATCAACTTTAGGTAGAGTGATAGTGCATTTGCTCGAATCAACTGACGGGAAAATACTGTTTGAAGGAAAAGATATCACCAATTTGAGAGGCAAAGATTTAAAAAACTCACATAGAGAGATGCAAATGATATTTCAGGATCCCTATTCATCGATTAATCCACGTATGAGAGTGAGTGACATCATAAGAGAACCTCTGACAACGCATAAGATTTTTCAGACAAAAGAAAAATGCAATGATCGAGTGGAAGAATTAATGGAAATAGTCGGACTTGCTAAACGTGTATCTAATTCATACCCCCATGAATTGGATGGTGGAAGAAGGCAACGAATTGGTGTTGCAAGAGCATTAGCTCTAAACCCAAAATTTATCGTTTGTGATGAACCTGTTTCTGCACTAGATGTATCTATACAAGCCCAAATTTTAAATTTACTTATGGACTTGCAAGATCAATTTGGCCTAACATACATGTTTATAACACATGATTTATCTGTAGTTAAACATATATCAAATGATATATGCGTTATGTATCTTGGAATAATGGTTGAATTATGTGGAGCAAAAGAATTATTTGAAAAAAAGCTTCACCCTTATACGCAAGCCCTTGTATCAGCAATACCTGTTCCCAAAATTAATTTTGAAAGGGAACAGATCATATTATCAGGGGAGCTAGCATCACCAATAAATCCCAAACCAGGGTGTAGGTTTGCACCACGCTGTATGCATGCTAAACCCGTATGTTTCGAGGAAATACCTATTTTTGAGGAAATTTTGCCTGACCATTTTGTCGCTTGTCATAGGGTAAGAGAATTAAATGGTCTATAGAATAAACCAGAATTACAGACAGATAATGGAGAGTCAATATGTCGATAATTTTAGAATACATGATGAAAAATCGAGCATTACCGCTCTTACGGTTTGATAGTCTTGAAAGCGTATTACCATTGGCAGATTCTCTTATTAAAGGAGGATTGCCGCTTGCAGCTGTAACCATACGCAGTGAAGCTTGTTTTGAAGGTATCGAGATCATTAGAGAAAAACATCCGAAAATGATTATCGGAGTTGGAGATATTGTTAATATTACACAAGCTGAACAGTCGATTGAGAGGGGTGCTCAATTTGTTTTATCACCAATTGTGAATAGAGAGATCATAGATTATTGTATCAATATGAATATTCTGGTAATGCCAGGCTGTTGTACACCTACTGAAATTGCCGTAGCTATGTCATATGGCGCAGAAGTACTTAATTTTTTCCCAAATGAAGCTTTAGGTGGTGTTTCAGTGATGAGTGCGATTTTAGGACCATTTGATGACGTCAAGTTGATTGTAACAAATGGAATTTCGGAAACGAACCTTCATGAATACCTTGATAATAAAAAGGTTAAGATTTGTGGTGTTAAGTGGATCGCAACTCCTGAAATGGTCAATCAAGGAGCATTTCAGGAAATAGTATTAAGAACAAAAAGTCTTGTAGAAACTTTAAATATCAAGTGATAACTATTAGGGTATTAAGCATTAATTAGTAAAAATGTATAGTTAAACTTTAAATTATTTTAACATTGCTGCTATTGATTATAGATTAATATAGGACTAAAATGGTTTTAAGTTATAGGACTTGTAAAAATCATCATAAAGCTTGTGTGATTTATGTTGATTTTTAATGTGTAAGAAAAAGTATTGGATTTTATAGTGATAGAGTCTTATAGGAAGGAAGTATGGAAGTGAATCTATTCAAACATGAGAACATAAATATGGACGTATTGAAAGAGAGAGCTTTCAGTACCAGATGGGCAGAAGTTGAGGACGGCGTGATTCCTTTGACAGCTGCAGATTCTGATTTTCCTGTGGCACCTGAAATAGTGCAAGACCTGATGGATTACATCAAAGATGGCTATTTCTCCTATACACCAAAGCTTGGATTGGAAGAATGCAGAAAAAGCATCGCCAATGCCTTGAAAAGAAGAAAAAACGAAGAGGTTGATCCCAAATTGATTTTGCCAATTGACAGCGCGGCAAGAGGTATGTTTATCATATCTGAAATGGTTTTGGAACCTGGAGATGAGGCAATCATATTTGATCCAGTGGATTTTTTGTTTAAGGAATCAATATTGGCGGCAGGTGGAAAACCAGTTCTTTATCCCGTCAAAATCAATCAACAAGGTCATATAAGCCTTGATGAAATAGAAGATTATATAACTGAGAAAACAAAAATGAT
>DMAP01000151.1 GCA_003446975.1 Clostridiales bacterium
CAGTTTTTATACGTTGTTTTGAAGATGCCTCATCAATCAAATCTATTGCTTTGTCAGGCAAAAAACGATCTGCAATGTACCTATGGGACAGTTTAGCAGCGGCATCGATGGCTTCATCGGTTATTTTCACCTTGTGGTGGGCCTCGTACTTGTCCCTCAGTCCTTTTAGGATCTCAATTGTTTCTTCAACTGAGGGTTCTTTGACATAAACTGTCTGAAACCTTCTCTCTAAAGCCGTATCCTTTTCAATATGCTTCTTATACTCATCTAGAGTAGTAGCGCCAATTGCCTGTATCTCTCCATTGGCCAACGAAGGTTTCAGAATGCTTGAAGCATCAATAGCGCCCTCTGCACCACCAGCTCCGATAAGTGTATGCAACTCATCTAAAAAGAGTATGATATTGCCATCTCCAATAATTTCATCCATCACCTTTTTCAGTCGTTCCTCGAACTCACCCCTGTACTTAGACCCTGCAACCATCCCTGCCAAATCCAGGGATACCACTGTTTTATTCTTTAAAATTTCCGGCACATTGCCATCAACGATTGCCTGTGCAAATCCCTCTGCGATTGCGGTCTTGCCGACACCCGGTTCACCAATCAAGACAGGATTGTTCTTCTTTCTTCTGCTAAGTACCTGTATCACTCTCTTGATTTCCTCTTGTCGTCCTATGATTGGATCAATCTTGCCTTTTTTTGCAGATTCATTCAAGTTCTTTCCGTATTTTTCCAGATTTTCCAAACCCTTGGCCTTATTGCTTCCATGGTTGATCGATTGGTTCTCAGACTGTCCTGTTTGCATATAATTTGCTAAATCATTTTGCAACAATTCTGAACTTAAGCCAAACTCCCTCAACAAAATAGCAGCTACACCTTCACCTTCTGCAACAATAGCCATCAATAAATGTTCCGTTTCTATAAAATCGTAGCCATATTGTGCTGCAAATTGACTTGCAAGTTCAATAATATTTTTTGTTCTGGGACTTATCGCTATGTTCTGAGGGTTCTCGCTTCCCCTGCCTACTATCTCAAATATCCCTGCTGTTATTTTTTTCTCATCCAGATCCCTTCCACGCAATATTTTCCCGGCAAGTCCCTCATTCTCTATCACCAATCCGAGCAACAGGTGCTCTGAACCTAGCACCGAATGTTTGAACTCCACTGCCTTTTTTTGTGCTATCTCTAAAACCTTCTTGCTTGATGTGCTAAACTCTTTACCAAACATTTCATCACCTCTTAGTTTATTATATTTCTTATGACTTCAGCTCTCTTTATATCTCTCTCCATATCATTCATTTCTATTCTGCTGATATACTGCAAGCTTGCCGGCTGAATCTCTATAAACAACTTATCCATATCATTTATATTGTTGCCTGTTATCAGTCCTGACGAAATACCCAGTTTGAGAAAGGATATTAATCGGACTGCCTCTTCCGTTGATATAATTCTCGCATTTTTTAGTATGCCATAGGCTCTGAATATTTTATCCTCAAAACCAAATGTGTTTTTCTCAAATATGTTCTTCCTTGTTATCCTTTCTTTCTCTGCGATTTGTCTCGTCAAATGATCTATTTTTTTTATTATGGTCTCTTCATTATCTCCCAGGGTCGATTGATTCGAAATCTGATAAAGAGATCCCAAGGCTTTGGTTCCCTCTCCGTAAACGCCTCTTATCGCTAGGCCGAATTGGGATATGGTAGTCAAAACTTTATTGATTTCCTTGGTCATTTCCAAGGCAGGCAAATGGAGCATAACCGAGGCTCTTAATCCTGTGCCTAAATTAGTTGGGCAGGACGTCAAATACCCAACCTTTTCGTCATAAGCATATCTTAGAGAGCTTTCCAATTGGTTATCCAGTTCATCTGCTCTTGCCCAAGCCTTACTCAATGACAATCCTGAATCGAGGACCTGTATTCTAATATGGTCTTCCTCATTGATCATTATGGTCTGGTCTTCTTTTTCACTCATCGCAAATCCACTTATGTTGGGTGTGTGTAATAAAGCTGGGCTTATTATGTGTTTTTCAACTAACATATTTCTCTCAATTATTGGAATATCCTTTATCCTGAAATGTGTAAACTTGCCGTTATCCAATAAGCGTATAATATCATCATAAACTTGTTTGGCCTCATCGCTTTCGATTTTTATGGGGAATTTATAATTGTCCAGATTTCTAGCCAATCGAATCCTGCTGCTGACTACCACATCTCTCAACTCTCCCCTATCATGCAACCAGAATATCATAACCTTCACCCCTTCTTAACTGTTCTCCATGCTTTTGATTTTATCCCTGATTTCCGCTGCCTTCTCATATTCTTCCAGTTCGATGGCTTCTTTCAGCCTATCTTTCAGTTTTTCTAACTCCCTGCTGGTTCTTAACTCTCCGTTCCCTTGTACAGGCACTTTGCCTGTATGACTATCATGACCATGAATGTTTCTTAATAAAGGTGTCAATCTACTCCTGAATGCTTGATAACAATGGCTGCATCCAAATTTTCCATACTTTCTGAACTCATCATAAGTCATATGACATTCTGGACAGCTTACTGAGCTTTGGGTTCCTGTCTTATAGCTATCAGACAAGAATCCTGACATGATATTCTGGATTGTAAAAGGTGTATGTAAACCTGTGTATTTCTTGGCACATGATTCACAAAGATTCTCCTCAATTTTTTTTCCATTTATTATTCTTGTCAGGTGAATATTGGCCACGTTTTTACCACACTCGTTGCATAACATAAAATCACTCCCCTATATCAAAATCAAGAGCATCTCTCTCATGAAATCGGCTCTTATTTCATTCCTATCACTTTGATAGATTTTACTTAATGCCCTGTCGCTGAAAACCCGATTCATTAGTTGCATCTCTCTTTTGCTGATTAGTTTTTTTTCATACAAATTTTTAATAATACCTTCAGCCTGTGCTTTCGTGAGACTATCTCCAATAGTGTCCTTGAGAATTTTCTCGATATGTTGGTCAGGATTGGTCTGGACTTTGTAGATCTTTATGTATCCACCGCCACCCCTTCTGCTTTCCACGATAAACCCTCTATCATTTCCAAACCTGGTGGCTAAGACATAGTTGATTTGGGACGGTGCGCAATTGAAGTGCTGGGCCAAAATATTTCTCTGAATTTCAATACTGTCGCTCTCTTCATTTTCGATAATCATCTTTATGTAATTCTCAATGATATCACTTAATTTTGCCAACTATATCACCCCCTGTAGTAGACTTTGACTTTCTTTGACCTTTACATCTTTATTATAGCACTTGATATGCAAAAATCAAGTGCTATACTTTCACAAATGTAATTTACTTAAGCTTAATGATTTCAATCGCTCTTTGCAACTGGATATCCTCTTCCAAATAGTCCGGTCCATAACCTGCGTCCTCAGGCAACTCGATATGAACATCCGGATCAATTCCGACACCATGAATATTGATGTCATTAGGCGTGAAGTACTCTGATACTGTCAGTTTTATTCCTGAGCCATCATCCAAAGGCATGATTCTCTGAACAATCCCTTTACCGAAGGTTTTTGTACCGACAAGTGTTCCTGTTGCCGTATCCTTAATAGCTCCGGCTAAAATTTCGGAAGCACTCGCGCTGCCTTCATTGATAAGCACTACCAGAGGAATGTCAACCTTTCTCTTATCGGAATTATAGTATTCTCTTTTGCCATCTTTTGTCTGTGTATACGTAATGATGGTTTCACCCAGCAATACATCAGCTATTTCTGTAACTGAAGTAATCAATCCGCCAGGATTATATCTCAAGTCAATGATCAGTCCAGTCATCCCCTGTGTCGTTAGTGCTTTGAGAGCAGTGTTGAAATCCTCATCGGTCTGTTGATCAAAGGTGGTAATCCTTATATACCCAATATTGCTTGCCAACAGTTCATACTTGATGGTCTCTATTTTGATGTTTTGTCTAGTGATGACAACATCAAAATTCAACTCGCTTCCATCTTTTTGGACTCTGTTGATGCTTATTGTTACATCAGTTCCTGGCTTCCCCTTCATCACACTCACAGCATCAGACAATTTGTCTCCTGAATATTCAATGCCATTTACCTTTGATATGAAGTCTCCGGTCCTCAGGCCGGCTTTATCGGCTGGTGTATCTTCAATTGGCGATACAACCACTATCTTGTTATCTTCCGTAACGGATACATATACGCCTATCCCGCTGTATTCACCTTGTGTTTGCTCTATTAAAGAATTGAACTCCTCTGTTGTTAAATATTCTGAATAGGGGTCCTCAAGTATATCCAGCATACCCTTCAGAGAACCTTCAAATATATCTGTCATGTCCTTGTCATATAAAAAATTTTCTTGAACGAATTCAGCAATAAACTCATGCTTCTCATATTTGCTCTCGATTTCTCTTAACTCATTATATCTTGCTATGGGTATGATTATTTTATCATCAGTTTTGAATCCCAAGTATGTGCTTCCCGCCAAAGTCGCGGAGAATGTGACCAGTATTGTTATTGTAATTATAAACAAAGCTTTCTTTTTTGATATCATCATGTTCTCCTTGTGTAATCCAACCATTAAAATACCATGTCATTATATCACAAGTATCCTTTATTTTGTATTAATAAATCCATCACTCAAGTTTTACTTGCTTTAATCCAACTGAAATCTTATAATAGTATTATTGTATATGCTCCTATAGCTCAAATGGATAGAGCACCGGTCTTCGGAACCGGTTGTTATGGGTTCGAGTCCTATTGGGAGCACCAAAATACGAGGTCTGGAAATCCAGGCTTCTATTTTTTTAAGGTTAATGAAATGGGACAATGATCAGATCCAAGAACTTCATTGTGTATGGCAACATTTTCTATCTTATACATCATTTGGGAATTGACAAAAAAATAATCGATTCTCCAACCAACATTGTTTTCTCTAGCCTTAAACATATATGACCACCACGTGTACATTTCCTTTTGCGGATAAAAATACCTGAACACGTCGACAAATCCACTCTCAACAAAACAATCCATCCAAGCGCGTTCCTCCGGCAAAAATCCCGATATCTTGCTATTAGATTTGGGGTTTGTCAAGTCTATCTCATTGTGTGCAGTATTGTAATCACCGCAAATCACAACATGATTTCCTTGTTTTACCAAATCCAGGGCATATTCATGAAAATTTTTGTAGAAATCCATTTTAAACTGTAACCTTTCCTCTCGTTGTTTCCCATTCGGGAAATATATATTCATCAGTATAAAATCTTCATATCTCGCTATAAGCGTTCTGCCTTCAGCATT
>DMAP01000154.1 GCA_003446975.1 Clostridiales bacterium
TTCAATCTTTTTGAGGTCTTGTTTGTCAGAGTGAATTCTACGAAGCAAATTGTCACCGGATGACTTAAGGCTCAATACGCGAAGCACATAAAAGGGGTTCTCTTCTTCAGAGGAAATCCTTGGTGCAACTCGGTTGGTGATCACGCAAATTTCATTTCCCATTTGCCTAAGACCTTCAAGAACATCCTTGCATCTTAATTCATAACCTCCTTGATGATGAGGCGGATAAAAAGCAGTAATAGCCAGGATTTTCATGCGTTTTTCTTGTTTTTGATCCCAACTAGGAGTTCAGTCAGTTGCTTACCAAGCAGCATCACTGGGATGAGACTCTTTCCTGCTCTCTCCTTTAAACAGGGAGATAAACACAAGGAAAGAAACATATGCCTCCGGAATAATCCCATTTGACCCCTCATATATTGGTAAACAGCATCCCGGGCATAGTTTGCTGAAAGCGCCTTCAGCTTATATTTCAAAGACAAGTTTCTTGTTTTTCTATTAAGGAATAGTTTTTTTACTGCCTTAAGATGCTCTGGTGAGGAGACTTCCGAAATATTAGAGCTTTTCGTCCCTGACCAGACTCGGAAAGCTGCCCAAGTCTCATTCACGTAATGCACTGGGAAGTTGGCTGCCAGTCGGATCCACAAGTCCCAGTCCATTGACATGTGGAGTGTCTCATCCAGCATACCGACTTCAAGCAGAGCATTCTTTGAAATAAATGTCGTCGGTTGCGCAACAGGATTTTTAGATTGAATCAAGCTGGCAGCGAGATCAAACTCTTTTCCAAGATAACTCCCCGATCTTTGATCAGAATAATCGATGATCTCTGCTTTGCCATGAATAAATCCAGCATCAGGATATGATCTAAAAACCTCAGCCACCCGGAACAAGGTGTTTGGCATCAGGTAGTCATCCGAATTCAACCAGCAGAAGATATCCCCCGAACAATGCCGCCAACCTTTGTTAATTGCCTGGCTTTGCCCTTTGTCCTTTTCACTTTCCCAATTACTCAACCAGGGCGCATACTTCTTGATAATTTCAAGGCTACCATCTGTACTTCCTCCATCCATGATGAAGTATTCCAAGTTAGGGTAGTCCTGCAACAGCACTGAACGTATTGTTTCTTCCAGAAAATCCGCCTGGTTATAAGATGGCGTGACAATACTGATCCTGGGTAATTGGTTTGCATCCAACCTGTCCTGCTTGACCTGTGAGTATTGATTATTCCACGGCCAGCCAGTTTTTTCAGAGGGGGCTGCAGGAAATTTAAATTTTATCAAGCTTTCCGGTGACATTAACAATTCACCTGTTTCAACCGCTTAAGTTTATAAACAAATAAATCAACGCTGCGCTTAAAACCTATCTTCGGCATCAACTCTGGCAGCCAAACTCTATGACAGTTGAATAACGCCAGGGGGTTCAGGCTGGTATAGTTTCTCATCTTATAAAGAATCTGTTCATAACAATCTTTTACCGCAGAATTAGATAACTTGAACATGGATTTAAAATCATCCAAGACCTCGAGCCAGTTTGTCATGTAATTGATCAGTTCTTTTTTAGAATATTCATTATTTTGAGGGGTCAAATTTCGGTAAGCTTCCACCATTTTTAGGTCATAGTCTCGCTTGAAGGCCAAGTTGATGGTATTTAAGCGAATCTGGCTGGAAACCTGGTGCTGCAGTGCACTGTGTTTCATGCTGAAGCTGTTCTCATGCCATCGATAATTAACAAGTGGTATTTGCAGATTATCAATTGGGAGAGGTTCAATTAAGAAAAACCGACTCCATAAATCCATATCCTGACTGGATTTTATGTCCGTGTAGCAACCAGATGCTTTTATTTTCTCTGTGAGCATCATTGCACAGGGATGACATAACAGTCCCGTGGTCCCAAACAGCATATTCCAGCGCAATTTAATCGAATCAGATGGAAACGAGATCTCCTTGATCCGATTACCCTCATCGTCGATATAAAAAATATTGCATCCCAAAATCCAGATTTGAGGGTTCTTCTCCAAATATGCGATCTGGGTGGCAAATCTTTCCGGCAGACTAATGTCATCTGCATCCATTCGGGCGATATATTTACCTTCTGCATTTTGAATTCCTTCATTGAGGCAGAGGGCAAGCCCTTTATTATTATCATTATAAATTGCCTTTATTCGGTTATCCATTTTTTGATAATATTTGACGATATTCCTTGTATTATCTGTGGAACCGTCATCAATTATGATAAATTCAAAATCTCTAAAAGTCTGGCATAGAACACTTTCAATGGCTTTAATTAAGTATTCCTGACCATTGAAAACGGACATAATGACGCTTAATATATTTGTAATCATTTGCGTTAATATTTCAGTTAATTGTTAATCATTTTTATATGAAAAATTAAAATCTATTTCTCGCGAGGTTTTGGGTATCACTTATGTAATACTCCATTCGCCCTGAAAACGCACTTGTGCTTTCGAAAGAGTGTAACCAAGATTTGAATCATTTATCTGGAATTCAATAACATCCTGCCAATTATCACAGAGTTTGCCTATCTTGTCTCCAAGCCAATACGAAACGTAATAATGCCCACCTTGTAGTAAATTTTTACGTAAAATAACTTTAATAATAGCCTCTCCAGATTCAGTTTTAATAGTGAACTTGTCGTCAATATTTGAAAGATTAATGATGGTTTGGTCTTCAGAGTTACGGACATTTATTCCAACAATCGAGTTATCTTCAATATTAATAACATCTAGACAAAAGACAATATCATCATGCGTATTTAAGAGATATGTTTCTTTTCCACTTGATTCTTCTATCCAGGCAGCAACTATCTCTGACGGCCCGAAGAAGATTCTATTATTCACATCACCAGCAAAAACTCTCCGTTGAAGGTGTTTTCTGTCTATGAGATAAAGCCCAACAACTTCTTTTGTCTTCCCTACCTTGGATATTTGCCCTTCTTTTAACAATATTGAATTGCCACATAAATCAATTATGCTTCGCATATTGTGACTCACAAAGAGCACCGTCCTGCCCTCCCCAGCGACATCCCCCATCTTGCCCAGACATTTCTTCTGGAATTCGGCATCCC
>DMAP01000053.1 GCA_003446975.1 Clostridiales bacterium
GCGCATGACCCATATGAAGTTGGCCGGTTATATTGGGTGGTGGTATCACAATTGTGAAGGGTTTCTTACTCGGGTTTATCGCCGCATGAAAATGACCTTCTTCTTCCCACATTTTATAAATTCTGTCTTCAAAATCTTTTGGATCATATGCTTTAGCTAAGTTTTCCAATTCTATCACCTCTTATCTATAGTTATAAATCATAATAATCATCCCTAATACGCTCAATCCCAATCCTGCTGACTTTATTTTCAACAAGGACTTCAAATCCTTTATCTTGCCCTTCTTGAAGAATCTGTCAGATCCAAACACCACTGCCATACCCGATATAAACAAAACCATTCCAAAATAATACAAAATGCACCTCCTGAATTCTTGTAATCAAAAACAAAAAAAAGAGCCTTCTCTAAAGGACGAGAAAACCCGCGGTACCACCTTAATTCCATTTGGCTCTTGATTCGCTAACGGCATAGCCGGATAATCCTACTAAACTCAGATTATCTACTCCAAAGCTACCTTCAGCATCAATTGACTTATGGGACATTTCAGCCTGGAATCCCAATCTCTCGAAGTTTTGACGCCTACTCCTCTTCTTCAACGTATTTGAATTTTATTTGAAACAATACTAACAAATTAACTAAGATCTGTCAATGCCTTGGGACAAATCCAACCTTTTTATAGACCTTTCTTAACGTTTTTCTTGCAATCTCTTCAGCTTTTTCAGCACCGGACTGATAGATTTTTTGAAGGTAATCTTTATCTTTCATCAGTTTTTCAGCTTCTTCTCTGATAGGACGCAGTTCCTCTATTACTACTTCAGCTGTCTCAATCTTGAAATCAGCATATCCCTTTCCATTATATCTATCAACTATTGCTTGAATTGATTCTCCTGTGATTTTAGAAATAATGTCCAGCATATTCTTGATTCCGGGTTGTTCATCTGAGTAATTTACAATTCCCACTGAATCAGTTACTGCTCGTTTGAACTTTCGTATTATATCATCCGGTGTGTCATTCAGAAGTATAAACGCATTTTCATTGTCATCAGATTTTGACATCTTGCTTTCAGGATCTTGAAGACTCATTACTTTGGCTCCAACTTTTGATATGTATGGCTCAGGTATAGTAAATGTGGGGCTGAATCTGTTATTGAAACGTTGAGCTATGTCTCTAGACAATTCTAGGTGCTGTCGCTGATCCTCCCCCACCGGTACCAAATCCGTATTGTACAACAATATGTCTGCTGCCATCAGTGCGGGATAATTGAACAAGCCTGCTGTTATATTGCCTTCATTCTTTTTTGATTTGTCTTTAAATTGTGTCATTCTACTCAGCTCTCCAATGTAGGCGAAACAATCCAGTACCCATGCCAACTCAGCATGTGCAGATACATGGGATTGTATAAAAAGTATATTTTTTTCAGGATCCAA
This sequence comes from Clostridiales bacterium, assembly GCA_003446975.1. Lineage (GTDB taxonomy): Bacteria > Bacillota > Clostridia > Tissierellales > Dethiosulfatibacteraceae > 38-11. The sequence goes on from DMAP01000053.1 coordinate 1,429, forward strand.
TCCCGATGCTATATAGTTTGCCAGTACCTCAAGCGTATTGCGTCGCAGGTCTTTTGGCTCTTTAGGCACGGTTATCGCATGCAAATCTACTATGCAATAAATGGAATGATATGATTCCTGCAATGATACCCAGTTTTTTATGGCCCCCAAATAATTACCTAATGTCAGGCCACCGGTTGGTTGTATACCGCTAAAAATTGTTTTCTTTTCAGTCATTTTACGATTCGCCTACCTTTCCACTCTCATATGGTTGATTTCCTATTTTATTATTTTATGATAAATCCATGAAAAATTCAATTAAAATAAAAACAAATAATGACAATTGAATAACGCCTATCCAAGTTTATTATTTTTAAACATTCAGTAATATTTTGATAAATAATTCAGTAAATCATCCAATATTGTTGTTAATTACATTGACATTGAAAATAGTCATTAGTATAATAGTCTTGCTAAATAAAAGTTTTATATTACTAAACTTTTTATTTAATAATTATAAGGGGTGCAAAATGGAGATTGGCGAAAAAATCAAAACACTAAGAGTCCGGCGGGGTTTGACACAAGAAGAGTTAGCTGATAGATGTGAGCTGACCAAAGGTTATATATCTCAACTGGAAAGAGATCTGACCTCACCTTCCATAGCAACATTGATAGACCTTTTGGAGTCTCTAGGGTCAAGCTTGAACAGCTTTTTTAGCGAAACTGAAGAAGAAAAGATGGTATTTAGGAATGAGGATGTCTTTGTCAAGGAATTTGATGGCTCATATACGATAAATTGGATTATCCCAAATGCACAAAAAAACATGATGGAACCCATTCTTGTTGAACTGGAAAGCTTCAGCGAAACCAAACCGGACCATCCACATGAAGGAGAAGAGTTCGGTTATGTATTGTCAGGAAGTATCTATCTTCACTATGGCGAGGAAAAACACAAGGTTAAGAAAGGCGAGAGCTTTTATTTCAAAACAAGAAACACCCACTATATATCTAATCCAGGGAAGAATATTGCAAGAATTCTGTGGGTAAGCACACCACCTTATTTTTAGAGGAGGACATCTTGGGCAATAAAATCATTGAACTTAAAAACATATCTAAAGATTATGATATAAGAGTCCTTAATAAGATCAACCTATACGTCAATGAAAATGAATTCCTGACTTTATTAGGTCCTAGCGGATGTGGGAAAACAACAACCTTGAGAATAGTTGGTGGATTCGAATACCCAACTGAAGGAGATCTTTATTTTGAAGGCAAGAATATCAACAACGTTCCACCCCACAAAAGGCAAATCAATACAGTTTTTCAAAAATACGCTTTGTTTCCCCATCTTAATATCTATGAAAACATTGCATTTGGGTTAAGAATCAAAAAAATAAATGATGCCACGATTAAGGAAGAAGTCAAAAAAATGCTTAAGCTGGTTAACCTGGAGGGCTTCGAAAGCCGTAATATCGACTCATTATCAGGTGGTCAACAGCAACGGATCGCCATAGCAAGAGCTTTGGTCAACAAACCTAAGGTTCTGCTTCTTGATGAACCTTTAGGCGCATTGGATCTTAAACTCAGGAAAGAGATGCAACTCGAACTCAAACATATGCAACGAGAAGTGGGGATCACATTCGTGTACGTAACACACGATCAGGAAGAGGCATTGACTATGTCTGACACTGTTGTGGTCATGAACAACGGCGAGATTCAGCAAATAGGCACGCCTGTTGATATATACAACGAGCCAGAGAATGCTTTTGTAGCTGACTTTATTGGTGAAAGCAATATTATAGATGGCGTTATGAATGAGGATTATCTGGTGACTTTTTTAGGAAGAACCTTTAAATGCGTTGATTATGGTTTTTCTAAAAACGAGTCCATACATGTGGTATTGCGACCTGAAGATATCGTGCTGGTTTCTGAAAATGAAGGTTACTTGAAGGGGACTGTAACCTCTACCATATTTAAAGGTGTTCATTATGAAATGATTGTGAATGTAGGTGCTTTTGACATTCTGGTTCAGAGCACATACCAATCTGCTGTAGGTGATCGTGTAGGTCTGAAGTTCACTCCAGAAGACATCCATATCATGTCTAAGGAGGCTTAGAATGAATAAAAAACAAAAATTCTTCGCATATCCTTATGTAGTCTGGATGTTTATCTTCATTGTTTTCCCAATTGTTCTGGTTTTTTTATACAGCATAACAACCAAAGAAGTCAACAATATCAAAACCATAAATTTTACATTGAACAATTATAAACTTTTTTTCGATCCTTTGTATATCGGCGTAACCATCAGATCAATAAATCTTGCTCTGGTATCCACTATTTTTTGCCTGGTTCTGGGTTATCCGATTGCCTATATCATATCTAAGATCAATGTAAAAAATAGAAATACAGTCCTGCTTTTATTCATACTGCCGATGTGGATGAATATGCTGTTAAGAACCTATGCATGGATGACAATACTTGGAAACAACGGCATTATCAATAACTTTTTGAACATGCTTGGATTCCCAAGTCTCAGACTTCTATACAACAACTCAGCTATCATAATAGGTATGGTCTACAACTTCCTTCCCTTCATGGTTTTGCCCATTTATACAGCTCTCAGCAAGATGGACCAAAATCTAGTTGAAGCATCCCATGACTTGGGAGCGGATAATAGGACCACCTTTTTGAAAGTCATCTTGCCACTGAGTCTTCCAGGTGTCATCTCAGGAATCATTATGGTCTTTATGCCTGCGGTCAGCTCCTTTGTTATTCCTAGGCTCTTGGGAGGAAATCGCAGCCTTTATATAGGTACTTTGATAGAGAATCTATTTCTTGTCACAGGAGATTGGAACTTCGGTTCCGCGGTCGCCATCATGATGATGTTGATTATTCTTGTTTCCATGTCAATTCTTAACAAGTTCGATGTGGATAAGGAAGGCGGTGGATCCAACTTATGGTAAAGAAAAATCTTCATAAAATCTATATGGGTTTGATATTCATTTTTCTGTATGCTCCGATTCTCGTATTGGTTGCTTATTCATTTAATGATTCAACATCAAGGGGGAACTGGGGCGGTTTCACTTTGAAATGGTATATCGATTTATTTAACGATCGAGATATCAAAACCGCATTGTATTACACTGTCGTTGTTGCTGTTCTTGCAGCAACTATTGCAACATTTATTGGGACGATTTCAGCAATTGGTCTTTACAACTTCAATAAAACGCCAAGGTCTATTATGGTTAATATCAATTATCTACCCGTTGTCAATCCTGATATTGTAACTGGTTTATCATTGATGATATTATATTTGTCAACAAATATGAAACTTGGATTTGTTTCTATGCTATTGTCGCACATCACTTTTGATATCCCGTTTGTCATCTTGGCTGTTATGCCAAAACTAAAGAGCTTGAACAAACACCTCACAGAGGCTGCATTGGATTTAGGAGCCTCACCATTGTATGCTCTCCGAAAAGTGGTGATCCCGGAAATAATGCCTGGTATCATTACAGGTTTTCTAATTGCATTTACATTATCTATCGATGACTTTGTCATCAGCTTTTTTACAACTGGCTCAGGTGTCACAAATCTTTCGATAGTCATTTACTCGATGGCAAGACGAGGCGTAAAGCCAACCATCAATGCGTTATCCACACTTATGCTGACAGTGGTTCTCATATTACTGTTCATAATAAACAAACGATCAGCTCTAGTCGAAGGGCAAAAAAACAATGGAGGCAATTAAATGATAAAAAAATTATTTTTACTGGTAACGGTGCTGGTTCTTTCGTCAGCATTGGTAGGATGCAGTGGAAGCAACAAAGACAAGATTGTTCTCAATGTATTGAATTACGGAGAGTACATTGATATGGACCTTTTGGATGAATTTGAAAACAAATTCGATGTGAAGATTAATTATGAAAGCTATCCAACCCCAGAAGACATGTACACAAAAGTGAAATCCGGTGCTACCAATTATGACCTGATTATTTCAAGTGATTATATGATTGAAAGACTGATAAGAGAGGGTTGGGCACTAGAACTCGATTATGGAAACATTCCCAACTATCAGTTTATTGATGAGGATTTCAAAAAGACAGCTTTCGATCCTGAAGGCAAATATACTGTTCCCATTTTCTGGGGTACATTAGGAATCCTGTACGACACAACAAAAGTAGATGGAACACCGACAAGTTGGGATCTTCTGTGGGATGAAAATTACTCCGGTCAGATTCTTATGATGGATAGTCAGCGGGATTCGCTAGGTGCAGCTCTCAAAAAACTGGGTTATTCTTTGAATACAACAAATGAATCAGAGCTAGAGCAGGCAAAAGAATTGCTGATACAGCAAAAGCCTCTCGTGCTAGCTTATGTAGTGGATGAAGTCAGAGACATGATGATTGGCGGTGAAGCCGCTGTCGCCCTTCTATGGTCAGGCGAAGCTGTGGCTGCGATGGGTGAAAATGAAAATCTCTCCTATTATGTACCTGAGGAAGGCTCCAATGTCTGGGTAGATGCAATGTTTATTCCCAAAA
>DMAP01000202.1 GCA_003446975.1 Clostridiales bacterium
AGTCAGATTGATGGGCAAAAGCATAAAGGAATACGGAATGAAGGAAAAGGCCAGAATAATAGGTGTCGTTCCTCAAGAATTCAACCTTCCATTCAACTTCAAGGTCCATGATATCGTTAAAATGGGAAGAAATCCATACTTGAAAAAGAATCAGAGCTTGGATAAATCGAATCGTGATATAATCATCAAAGCGATGCATCAAACCAATACTTTAACGTACAAGGACAGATTTTTCAATAGTCTCAGTGGTGGAGAGAAGCAAAGGGTCATAACAGCCAGGGCATTGACACAGGAACCGGAAATACTTTTTTTGGATGAATTCACATCCAACTTGGATATACATAACCAATTGGAAATTATTGAACTGATTTATGAAATGAATAGACTGAAAGGCATTACGGTACTATCCATCATGCATGATCTCAATATGGCATCCCGGTTTAGCGATAGGATTATGCTGATGATTGATGGCAAGATGGAAATATTCGATGCGCCGGAAAATGTTATGAGAGAGGAAATCCTGTCCAAAGCATACAAGATGGAGATGATCATCAGGGAAAACAAGGTCTTGAATTGCAGCGAAGTTGTACCCTTGCGAGTGAAAAACCAAGTCCCTGGAAAAAACCGGAAAATACATGTGGTTTCAGGAGGTGGTACGGGAGAGTACATACTCGAGAAACTCTACGCTATGGGATATGATTTAAGCTGTGGTATTCTAGCGGAAGGTGACTCGGATTTGTCCATTTGCAGAAGTCTAGGAATAGACTGTGTTTATGACAGCCCTTTCAGTATGTTTGGGAGTGAATCCATCAGACAGAACGATATCAGGATCCAAGAGGCGGATATGATATTATTGACAGACGTACCTTTTGGGCATAACAATTTAGTCAATCTGAAAAGCATTGAAGGGATAGACGATAAAAGTATTTTCATTCTTCGTGGCGTGAATAGAGATCACGTCAATGGAGAAGCAGATATTATCATTCAACATATGAAAAAAAAGCCCAATGTAGTTGAAGCGATGAATCTGGGGGAACTCTTCAGTTATTTCTAATGTGATCCTCAGTCCAATCGGATACCGACAATATGTCTTCAACAGATTCTACATCAATGACAGAATGTTTAGTCATGGCACCAATAATCATCTCAGGAATTTCAAGAAAATGAATACGGTTTTTCAAGTAAAGATCCACGGCAATCTCATTGGCCTTGTTAAGGACTATAGGCATGGATTTTCCGATTGACATCGCTCTGAAAGCAAGACTCAAACAAGGGAAAGTCTCCAAATCGGGTTTCTCAAAAGTCAGGCTGCCGATAGCGGTCAAATCAAGACTCGGATTGTCATTGGCTATTCTATCAGGATAGAACAGTGCGTATTGTATAGGGAGTGTCATGTCGGGATTTCCCATCTGTGCAATCACCGAATGATCCACAAATTCAACAGCTGAATGTATGATGCTCTGGGGATGGACCACCACCTCTATCTGATCCATGGACACATCAAACAGCCATTTGGCTTCTATAGCCTCCAGCCCTTTGTTCATCAATGTAGCTGAGTCCACCGTTATTTTTTTCCCCATTGACCAATTTGGATGTTTCAGTACATCTTTCAATGAGACATTCTGGAGGTATTCTCTTTTTTTGCCACGGAAGGGTCCGCCTGAAGCTGTTAATATTATTTTTTTGACAGTATTTTCTTTACTTCCCTGAATTGATTGAAAAATAGCACTATGCTCGCTATCAACCGGTAAAATTGAGACGCCGTATTTTTTAGCCATGCGTATAACCAGATTTCCTCCAGCAACCAAGGTCTCCTTATTGGCGAGGGCAATGGTTTTTTTGTGCCTGATGGCCTCCAATGTCGGTCGGAGTCCAATCATACCTGAAATAGCAGTGACTACCATATCTACTTCCTGGAGACAGACAGACTCCATCAATCCTTCCATACCCTGTACTATCTTGGTGTTGGAAGATATTCGAGCTCTGAGCCTTGAGGCATTTTCCGCATCCATTACAGCACAGATTTTTGGTTTGAACTCGTTGATCTGCTTTTCCAGCAGGTCTATGTTTGAATTGCCACTGATAGACAAAACTTTGAGTTTATCAGGATTAAGTCTTGCTATGTTGAGTGTTTGAGTCCCTATTGAGCCTGTAGATCCAATTATTGATATATTTTTCAATTTCAAACCTCGATTTGATTTATTTTAATGAATATGATTATTTGTATTAAACCACGCCATATTGTATAATATATCTTACCACAATAGGAGGATAAATTAAATTGAGAAAATATGGAATTATGGGGGGAACCTTTGACCCGATTCACTACGGACATCTGGTAATAGCCAACGAAGTTCTGAATCTATTCAACCTTGACAAGATTATATTCGTACCGACAGGCACACCGCCCCACAAGCCATCAAAAGGGTTGACAAGCGCCTATCACCGATATATGATGACACAGTTCGCCACAATGACACATCCGCTATTTGATGTTTCTGATTATGAAATCAGCAAGGATGACATTTCCTATACCATTGATACATTGCAGCACTTTTATGATAATTATCCAAACAGCAAGTTTTATTTTATAACGGGTACCGACGCTGTTCTGGATCTGGCTACCTGGAAAGACCCTGAGGGGATGATGAAAATCTTCACGTTTATCGCAGTCAATAGACCTGGTTATATAATAGAAAATCTGGACGTAAAACTCAGAGAATTAGCTGATAGATACA
>DMAP01000437.1 GCA_003446975.1 Clostridiales bacterium
GCGGAGATACATCTGGACAGAGGGAATGCCAATAAAATAATGGGCAGGTTGTTGTTCAAGATCAAGGATTTGGTCGAACTTGTGGCTATTGGAGGCGGATCAGCGGACAATGCAATACCGAGAGAAGCTTTTGCTATAGTTAAAACAAACCATAAAAATGAGATAGAGAACTATTTAAATGAACTTTTGACTGAATTGAAAAAAGAGTATCAATTTTCGGACCCTGGAATTGACATGCAGATTGAAGATCTTGATTCAAAGCATGACAAGGTTCTTAGCCATTCGATGTTTGACAGATATTTGAATCTGATCAATCTGGTACCAAACGGGCCACTCAAGATAACCAATGAATTAAATCTGGTCATCTTATCCAATAATCCAGGGGTGGTTAAAATCACAGATAATAAGCTTAAACTGACTTGTGCACCAAGAAGCTCCATTAAATCACTACTTCATGATTTTGCTGATAAGATGGAACAGTTGGGCAGCATCACGGGATTCGAGGTAGAAAAAACGGCTTTTTATCCTGGATGGGAGTATGCGAAGGAATCGCCCATTAGAGATATCTGCATGGATACCTTCAAGGACATTTTCGGAAAGGAAGCTGAGGTTAAAGCGGTACATGCAGGATTGGAGTGCGGATTCATTATGGAAAAGGTTCCTGGATTGGATGCCATTTCTTTTGGACCAGATATGTTTAATCTGCATTCACCCGACGAACATCTCAGTATTGGGTCTACCGAAAGAACATATGAGCTGTTGAATGAAGTTATTAGAAGAATAAAATAAATACTCCTTGCTTATTATTCTAATAGTGTTATAATTAAAAGTTATTAAACGATTAAGAAAAAAGGATGAATTGAATGCTAATTAGAGAATTAAATGTAAAAGAAGACATTATACTGGGACTTGAAGCTATGGGGTTTACGGAGTTCACACCCATCCAGGAAAGAGTTATCATGCCTATCATCGCCGGGCAGGATGTAATTGGACAGGCGCATACAGGCACAGGCAAGACAGCAGCCTTTGCAATACCTGTATTGAACAACCTTGATCTGTCTATAGACAAACCGCAGTGTTTGATATTATGTCCAACAAGAGAGTTGGCTGTGCAAGTCCGAAAAGAAATCAAAACGATCAGTAAATTTATGAATGTTACCTCAACGGCTGTTTATGGTGGTGCACCTATTGTTGATCAGATTAAAAAGATTAAGAAAGGTAGCCAGATCATTGTAGGAACACCTGGCAGGACCATTGATTTAATCAATAGAAGAGTATTGAAATTTGATCATATCAAAACCTTGGTATTAGACGAAGCGGATGAAATGCTTAAAATGGGATTTAAGGAAGACATCGATGAAATACTTCAAAATGCCAATGAAGACATTCAGACACTTCTGTTTTCAGCTACCATTCCAAAAAACGTGCTGAACATCAAGGAAAAGTATCAGAAAAACCCGGTATTTGTGAAGACCGTATCAGATGAAATAACATCAGATACGATCAATCAAAGCTATTATGTTGTCAAGCATCAGAATAAGATTGAAGCATTGGCAAGAATCATAGATATTTATGCACCCAAATTGGCTTTGGTTTTTTGCAATACAAAGAACAAGGTTGATGAAGTAGCTGAAAAAATGATTGAAAAGGGTTATAACTGCGATAAGATTCATGGCGATATCAAACAGTCTACTAGGATGGAAGTATTGAACAAGTTCAACAATGGCATTATCAATCTACTGATAGCTACTGATGTGGCAGCTAGAGGCCTTGATATCAAACACGTTGAAGCGGTTATCAATTATGATGTGCCGGATAAGGAAGACTACTATGTCCACAGGATTGGAAGAACTGGAAGAGCCGGAACACAAGGATATTCCTTCACTTTATCATCATCAAAGGAAATGGATAAGATTCAGAATATTGAGCGTTTCACAAAAAAAGAGATAAACAAGAGAAATGTTCCCACAGCCGAGAAAGTATTGGAAGTCAAAAAATCCAAGATTGCCAAAGAAATTATGAAAACAATCGAAATGGAAGATTTGAGCGACATGAAGCAGATGGCGAACGAATTGTATTCATCCGACTACGATGCTGAAGATGTTATCGCTGCATTGCTGAAGATGAACTACGATTTTAAGGTTGCCAGTGATGTAACTGATCTGAATGAGCATATAGGTAAAAGAAACAAGGTGGCATCAAGAGTTTATGGAGATAAAAGATCTTCCAATGAAAAGAGATCATTTGGCGACAGCAGCATGCAGGATAGGTATTATATTGGCGTTGGGAAAAAAGACAAGGTCAAGCCCAGTGATATCTTGGGGGCGGTTGCCGGAGAGTCTGGAATACCTGGCGATAGCGTGGCAAAAATAGATATTTATGAGACATTCTCTTTCTTTAATGTTGCGCCTGAACACAGAAAAGCAGTATTAGCCAATATGAAGAATGTTAGGATCAAAGGAAGAACTGTCAGTGCGGAATTGACTAAAAAAAGAAAATAAGGTGATGCTATGAAATTCAAATTGATAGCCTTTGATTTGGATGGAACATTACTCAACAATGAAAAATTAATCGACCGGGAGACCATTGACTACCTGGCAGGATTAAAAAAAAGAAATATTGATATAGTCATCGCAACCGGAAGAAGCTATTATGACGCGAAAAGACTGACGCAGAGCTTGCCTTTTGAGTATGTCATAATAGCCAACAACGGTGCTGTAACTAGAATTCCAACTAAGGATCATACCCTGGACCTTAGAACCATCAGGTATGATGATTTTCAGAAGATTATACGTTTATCAAAGGAAAATGATCTTCATCCGATTATATACGTGGATAAAAATTCACAAGGATATGACATCATCATAGAGAGAGAGTTTGACTTTTCTGAGTACAATGGGTATCTGTCAAAAAGCCTTAAACGATATAGGATTACTGATTTCTCCGATTATTTAGAGAATGACGTACTCTCTATTTGTTTTACGGGACATTTTGAACCCCTTGAAAATTTTAGGCAGCAAGTCCTGAGCCAATACCCCATGCGATTCAGCACCTCAGTATCTCTAAAATTGCACGTTGAGGCACTGATGGAAATTCTCCATCCAGACGCTTGCAAATGGAAAGCATTAAAACGCTACTGCGATTATAAAGGTATTGGCAAAGAAGAAATATTGGCATTTGGCGATGATAACAACGATGTGGAAATGATTAAGAATGCCGGTATGGGCATCGTGATGGTTAACGGCACAGACATGTTGAAGAGTGTAGGGCGTGCTACCACTCGATATACCAATGATGAAAAAGGCGTATACCTTGAACTGGTAACGATATTTGGAGAGTTGAATGACAATCATATATAATGAATATTCGAAGTATCTAAAAGAAAAATTCAACTGCAAGGTTTATAAACTCCCTGTTAATCTGCCATTGACTTGTCCCAATCGAGATGGTAATTTGAGCTCCGGTGGCTGCACTTATTGTGGAGAGGTCGGGACAGGTTTTGAGATGCATTCATGTACCATGAGTGTGCATGATCAGTTGGCTAGGAACATGTCTTTCATCAGACAAAAATACAAGGCAGAAAAATTCATAGCTTATTTCCAAAATTTCTCCAACACATACTTGGCGTTTGATGAGTTTAAGCGTTATATCCAAGAAGCAGTAATGGATGATATAGTAGGAATGTCGATATCGACCAGACCGGATTGTCTAAATGAGGATTACGCGACGTTTCTTGCAGAAATAAAGCGTGAACATGATTTGGACATGACTGTCGAGTTGGGATTGCAGACGGCTAATTATAAAACCTTGAGAAAAATAAACAGAGGACACTCTTTAGCTGAGTTTATTGACGCTGTTCTTATGCTAAAAAGACTAGATCTGTCTGTCTGTGCCCATGTAATATTGAATCTTCCCTGGGATACAATGGAGGATGCGGTTGAAACTTCAAAAGTATTGTCTGCGTTGCAAGTGGATTTTGTAAAGGTACACTCCCTTTATATATTGAAAAACACAGAGATGGGCAATGAATACTTAAATGGGTCGTTTGTCCTGGCTAGCAAAGAGGAATATCTGTCAAGACTGGAAGCTTTTCTGACCTATCTCGATCCTAATATCGTCATTCAGCGATTATTTGGAAGAGCGCCGGAAAAAGACACTTTGTTCTCAAACTGGGGAACATCCTGGTGGAAGCTAAGAGATGAGTTCATTGAAAGTATGAAAAACAAGAATCTGTATCAGGGAATATTCTTCGATTATTTGAGAGGTAGGGCTTTAAAAAATATGAATAAAACAAACTAAGTTATAGAAAACCTTTTCCGTTCATGTTATAATTAATAAAAAGAATTGGAGGCGGTTGAGATGGTCAAGTTAGTTTGTGGTTCCAAAGGGACCGGCAAGACAAGAACAATGGTGGAAATGGGAAACAGCGCTCTTGAAACTGCGAAGGGCAAAATATTCTTTTTAGAAGCAAATAACAAGCACATATTTGATTTGAATTACAACATTAAGTATGTAAACACCAAGGAATACGGCATAGTCGGTACAGAACAGTTTTTAAGCTTTGTGTATGGCATGCTGGCAGCAGATTATGATATTGAGCTTGTATATATAGATGGTTTGTACAAGATAGCAAAAATTGATTTGAGTAACCTTGAGGAAGTAGTGACAAAACTGGAAATCGCATCCGATAAATTTGAAGTGGATTTCATAATGAGCGTCAATCATGACAAAAGCGAAGTGCCTGAAAAACTCCAACCTTATGTCATCTAAACTGGAAAATACCAAAACAGCAGATCTTATTCAAGGTTTGCTGTTTTTTATTGATTATTTTCAGAAGCTCTGATACAATTTGATTGCTGTTGAAAGGGGAATGATTATGCTGCCAGAAGGCTTTATGAATAAAATGAAAAACCTGCTGGGTCAGGACTACAATGCGTTTATTAACAGCTTTGAGGATAAGAATCACAAAGCTGTCAGAAGGAACACACTAAAGATAGATGGCGCTTCTTTCGAGAGCATCATTGACTATTTGGAAGGTAATGTGCCTTGGTGCGAAGATAGTTATTATATATCTGATTACCAAAGACCGGGCAAGGACTTATATTATCATTGTGGACTTTTTTACATACAGGAACCAAGCGCTTCTCTGCCTGTGGAATTGCTGAATCCTAAGCCTGGGGACATGGTGTTGGATCTGTGCGCTGCCCCTGGTGGGAAAACCACGCAAATAGGCGCTAAGATGGCTAATAAAGGTTTTTTGGTTGCCAATGACGTTAATTATAAGAGGTTGTTGTCCCTGAAAAGAAATATTCAGTTGTTTGGCTTATCCAATACAATAGTGACCAATGAACAACCTTCATCTCTAAAGCGTCAATTCAGTGGATTTTTTGACAAAATCCTTATAGATGCACCTTGCTCCGGTGAGGGAATGTTCAGACGGGACGACAGAACAAAAAACAAGTATGAGGGTTATGAGCCAAACAAGTTTACTGATCTCCAAAAAATGATTCTGAATGATGCAAGTGATTTACTAAAGCCTGGAGGCACCATGGTCTATTCTACTTGTACATTTTCTTTGGAGGAGAATGAGGAAATCATTGAATGGTTTTTGACTCAAAATCATCACTTCAAAACAATACCGGCTCATAATCTGGAAAAAATAAGAAATCATGTATCATTTGGATTTAATGGGTTTGGCGATGCAATTAGAATCTGGCCACATATTCACAAAGGAGAAGGTCACTTTGCGGTAAGACTGGAGAAGGAAATATCGGGACATGTGAATGCCATGACATGCGATGCAGACATGGATTCATCAATATCAAAAGCCTCAGAATCAGCGGTTTTGGATTTCTTCAAAGAGATAGGCTTACAGACTGATAATTTGATTGGAAATCTGCATCTTGAAAGAGAAAAGGTGATATTATATAGTTCTGTAGCTGTAACGAATCTGAACTGTATCTATAAGGGCTTGGAAGTCGGATATTTCAGAAATGGTCGATTCTTGCCATCACAAGCATTGGCCATGATGGTAGATTTGAAAGCATGTAAGACAGTCAACTTTAGTGCAACAGATATCAATGCCGTCAAATACCTGAAAGGTGAGTCAATTTATCTGGAAGGACAGAAAGGATGGGTATTGGTTACTATAGACGGATATCCTGTTGGTTGGGGAAAACTAGTGGACGGGTTGATGAAAAATCATTATTTAAAGGAATGGAGATTAATGTGATGGGCACTATTAGATTAGACAAGCTTCTATCAAATATGGGTTATGGATCCAGAAGTGAAATAAAGAAAATGATCAACAGAGGAAGTGTTGAAATCGATCACAAAGTGATGAGAGATCCATCCTTTAAGTTAGATCCTGAAAAAAGAATTGTTGCTTTTGAGGGACAGCAGGTCTTTTATCAAAAATTTACTTATTTGATGCTCAACAAACCCGCAGGCATTGTTTCATCTACTGAAAGCACAGATACAAATGGAA
>DMAP01000315.1 GCA_003446975.1 Clostridiales bacterium
AGTTTAATCAAACAAGTGACTGTGATAGCTGAAAAAGCAGTGAAAAATACGGATCTGAGAATATTCGACATTGAGTATGTGAAGGAAAGCGGCATCAACATCCTGAGAATCTACATCGATAAAGACACAGGCGTTGATCTTGAGGATTGCACAATTGTAAGCAATCTTATCAGCGATGAGCTTGACAGGGATGACCCTATCGATGAGGCTTATAATCTAGAGGTTTCGTCACCTGGAATAGACAGACCATTCAAATCAGACGAGGACTATCAGAAAAATCTCAACGGCTTGGTTGAAGTTAAACTATATAAAAAATTAAATGATTCAAAAATGTATGTCGGTAAGCTGAAAAGCTTCAATAGTGAAGTGATCGAACTTGAAGAAAACGGTGAGATTATCAGAATCGCAAGGAGCAACATTACCAAAATAAATAAAGGGATAGAGTTTTAATGGAGGAAAAAATGAACAAAGATTTCATCAGAGCTATTGAAGAGCTTGAAAAAGAAAAGGGAATCACAAAAGAGGTGGTCATCGAGGCAATAGAAATGGCTTTGATTTCCGGTTACAAGAAAAACTATGGAAAAACCGGAAATGTCAAGGTTGAAATTGATATTGAAACCGGTGAGTACAAAATATATTCAGAAAGGACTGTTGTTGATGAACTTCACGATGAAGGACTCGAGATAAGCCTGGAAGAAGCTAGAAAGATTGACCAGAAATTTGAGGTAGGTGATACTGTCAGAATTCAAGTAAGACCTAAAGAGGAGTTTGGAAGAATTGCAGCCCAGACCTCCAGACAAGTCATACTTCAGAAAATAAGAGAAGCTGAAAGAGAGAACATATATGAGGAGTTTCATGGTAGAGAGAGTGAGATAGTGACTGGCGTTGTCCAAAGAATCAGCAAGAACAATATTTTTGTCAATCTGGGGAAAATCGAAGGCATCCTGACTGAGGGTGAATTGATTCCCGGTGAAACTTACAGACAAGGGGACAGAATAAAGGCTGTCATCCTGGACGTAAAGAATACAAGCAAGGGCGCCAGTATAACACTTTCCAGAACCCATCCGAACCTGGTAAAGAGATTGTTTGAATTGGAAGTGCCTGAGATTTATGATGGTGTCATCGATATATACAACATATCGAGAGAAGCAGGATCCAGATCAAAAATAGCAGTTATGTCAAATGATGAGAATGTTGATCCTGTCGGTTCTTGCGTAGGCAACAAAGGTACACGGGTAAAAGCGGTGGTAGACGAGATAGATGGCGAAAAAATTGATATTGTGGTTTATGATAAGGACCCGGCAAAGTTTATATCTAATAGCTTGAGTCCTGCCACAGCCGTCAAAGTTATGGTAAACGAAAAAGCAAAGAGTGCTCTCGTGGTTGTACCTGATTATCAGTTATCGTTGGCGATTGGGAAAGAGGGACAAAACGCCAGACTAGCCGCCAAATTGACAGGATGGAAAATCGATATAAAGAGCGAGACCCAATATGCAGAATTAAAAAAAGGTGATTAAAATGATAAAGAAGAAAATACCTATGCGAAAATGCCTGGGTTGTGGTGAAATATTTCCCAAAAAAGAACTTATAAGAGTTGTCAGGAACAAAGAAGGAGATATATTTATCGATCTTAAAGGCAAAGCAAATGGGAGAGGTGCATATATCTGTAAAAAAATAGATTGCTACGAGAAAGCATTCAAATCAAAAAGGCTGAACAAGGCATTTGAATGTGAGATATCCGATGAAATTTACAAGGAAATGCTGAAGGTGTTAGAGGATGACAGATAAGATATATGGCATGATTGGTTTGTCCAGAAAAAGTGGCAGCTTAGTCTTGGGTTTTGACCTGGTAGAAGAACAAATCAAGAAAAAGAAACTTCACCTGGTCATTTTTACCAGTGATTCATCGGAAAAAGGCAGAAATCATTTAATTCAATTATGTGATGCGTATGAGGTGAAATATCTTGAACATGGTTCTAAGCAAGAACTTGGAAAGATTTTAAATAAATTGGAAGTCAGTTTTGTCGGTATCAGAGACAAAAACATGGCGGGTTATATTATAAAACATGATTAGCAGGAGGTGTCAGTATGAGGATATACGAACTATCAAAACTATTGAAGGTTACAAGTAAAGAAATAATGGATGCTGCGGAAAAAGAGCTTGGCATAGAAGGCATTAAAAATCATATGAGCTCAGTCAGGGAGCTGGATGCAGCTAGAATTCAAAAGCTGTTCCTAAAAACACGAGAAGAGACAGGAAAGAAAGAGGCTCCAAGCAAGCCGGCTGTCCAGGATAGAGATAAAAAACCGAAAGCCAAAACCGAGAAGAAACAGACACCTGAAGAGACAGCAAAAGAACTGGAAGAAAAGAAAAAGGCTCGCCCAAGAAGAAGTCTGCAGAAGAAAGAAAAAGGGAAAAAGCAACAATACAGAAAAGTCAAGGATTCTGATGAAGAAAAGGAATATCTGGTAGGCGAATCTATCGTGGTGAAGGATTTTGCGGAAATGTTAGACATCCCGGTGAACATTCTAATCACCAAGCTTATCACCAATGGCGTAATGGCCAATCTCAATCAGGAGATTGATTTTGACACTGCTTATTTGATTGCAGAGGAAATGGATATAAACATCCAGCGCATGGAAGATGACGAAGAGGATGAAATTGAAATACTGCAGGAAGAGTTTGATTCTGAAGACGCTGAGGAAGATCTCGAACCTAGACCGCCAATTGTAACAGTTATGGGACACGTCGACCATGGCAAGACATCTCTTTTGGATGCGATAAGAAACACCAACATAACCGTAAGCGAAGCTGGAGGAATAACACAGCATATAGGTGCCTCAGTCATAGAAATAAACGGCAAGAAAATAACCTTCTTGGACACACCGGGTCATGAAGCCTTTACCGCCATGCGATCAAGAGGCGCCAAAGTAACCGACATCGCCATATTGGTTGTTGCCGCCGATGACGGCATAATGCCTCAGACCATTGAAGCAATAAATCATGCCAAAGCGGCAGAAGTGCCGATCATCGTTGCTATAAACAAGATTGATAAGCCCAATATCAATATTGACAGAGTCAAGCAGGAACTGGCAGAGCATAAGCTTCTGACAGAAGAGTGGGGTGGAGACACCATATGCGTAGAGGTATCAGCACTGAAACGCATTGGCATAGATGAACTGCTTGAAATGGTTTTGCTTGTAGCAGAGGTGGAGGAACTAAAAGCGAATCCAAATAGACTTGCAAAGGGAACTATCATAGAAGCTAATCTAGACAAGGGCAGGGGTCCGGTAGCAACGGTTCTGATTGAGAAAGGAACACTGCATAAGGGAGACTTCATTATAACAGGATCATCCTATGGCAAGGTGCGGGTGATGATCAACAGCAGAGGCAGAAGGATTATTTCTGCGGGACCCTCCACACCTGTCGAAGTAACTGGCTTGTCTGAAGTACCGGAAGCCGGAGACATACTTTATGCTGTCAAGGATGAGAAGCTTGCCAAATCCCTTGTTGAGGCCAAAAAGAAGAAAACAAAGGCGGAAACAGGAAAGGCAAATCCAAAAGTATCCCTGGATGATCTGTTCAATAGAATCCAGGCAGGTGAAATAAAAGATCTTAATCTGATAGTCAAGGCAGATGTCAAGGGTTCTATAGAGGCGATTAAACAATCTCTAGAAAAGCTAAGCATTGAGGAAGTAAAAGTCAATACGATTCATGGTGGCGTAGGTGGAATCAACGAGACAGATGTAATGCTGGCATCAGCCTCCAATGCAATTGTCATCGGTTTCAATGTAAGGCCAACCAGCAGCGCCACTGAGCTTGCAAAGAGAGAAAATGTGGACATCAGGACATACCGCGTCATATACAATGCCATTGACGATATACAGGCTGCGGTAAAAGGAATGCTGGATCCGGAGTTCAAAGAAACTGTCATAGGCAGGGCCGAGGTGAGAGCTACTTTCAAGGTGCCGAATGCCGGAACCATAGCGGGTAGTTATGTGACCAGCGGAAAGATCACAAGAAAATCAAAAGTAAGATTATTGCGAAATGATATTGTCATACATGAAGGCGACATATCATCGCTGAGAAGATTCAAAGACGATGCTTCTGAAGTTGCCACAGGATATGAATGTGGCATAAGCTTGGACAAATTCAATGATTTGAAAGAAGGAGACATAATAGAGGCATACATTATTGAAGAAATAAAAAGGTGATATTATGAACATAAAAAAAAGAAGAAGACTGGAAGAGGATATCAAGAGATTTTTGAGCCAAATCATTCACAGCAGTGTCAAAGATCCAAGAATAAATGA
This sequence comes from Clostridiales bacterium, assembly GCA_003446975.1. Classification (GTDB taxonomy): domain Bacteria; phylum Bacillota; class Clostridia; order Tissierellales; family Dethiosulfatibacteraceae; genus 38-11. The sequence continues at coordinate 4,315 of DMAP01000315.1, forward strand.
ACATCTGACAATAACGGAAGTCAGCATTACGGATGATATGAAGTACGCAAAGGTGTTTGTATCTGTTATAGGAACTGAGCAGGAGAGAAAGTCAATCATAGAGGTACTGGCAAAAGCAAAAGGCTTTATCAGAAAAGAATTAAGTGGCAGCCTGAGCACAAGATACACGCCTGATTTATCATTTATATTGGATGAAGGTACTGAAAACACAATAAGAATCAATCAACTTTTACGAAGTTTGGAACAGGAAAAGAGCGAGTAGATAAGATGAATTTACAAAATATTAATTATGTAAACATGTTAAAAAGCGCATTGGATACAGCTGGTTCTATAGCTGTCGTATCCCATAAAGACCCTGATGGTGACTGTCTGGGGTCTTTATTGGGATTGGGACATATCCTGCTGGCTAATGGTAAAAGGACAAAACTGTATTTAGATGGAGAAATACCTTTTAATTTTAGATTCCTTCCTGATATATCAACCATATACAGTAAACCTGACGATGATATACATGATTTGATCATTGTGTTGGACTGCAGCGATATTGCACGCATAGGGTCTATGGTGGAGGTTTTCAATCATTCAAAATCAAGTGTATGCATAGACCATCATCTATCGAATGATGGCTTTTGTGATCTTAATATAATTGAAAGCGATTATAGCTCAACAGGAGAAATGGTTTATGAAATCAGCAAGCATTTAGGCTATTCTGTAAATCAGGAAGCTGCAACAAACATTTATGCCGCAATGCTCACTGACACAGGCAAGTTCATTTACAGCAATACCAGTTCCCAAACCATGAGAAATGTAGCCGAGTTGATAGATAAAGGCATCCATTTCAGCAAGATAGCAGAGAATATATATGGCAATGAGGACAGAGATGTATACCTTGTCAAAGCCAGAATTATGTCAGAAGTTGAATTCTATCTGGAAGGCAGGCTGTCTGTTGCACCAATAACAAAGCGTATATTGGATGAATACGGCGTTAGCCTAAAAGATGTGGATGGAATCGTCGAATCAATCAGAGATATACAAGGGGTACAGGTTTCGTGTGTTCTTAAGGAAATAAGCAGTAGAAACACAAAGGTCAGCTTGCGATCAAAAGGAGATGTTGATGTTTCAAAAATCAGCATGTTTTATAATGGTGGCGGTCATGAACGAGCTGC
>DMAP01000111.1 GCA_003446975.1 Clostridiales bacterium
TTTTCATACGTTACTTTACACTACCCAAACTTTAAGACCGTTTATCAATTTGACAACAGAATCGTAGGCTGATTTTGGATTCAAGCTTCTTTTTGAGAGTTCCTGCAATGATATGGCCTCGACCATACCTAAAATAATAACTGCTGTAGAGTTGGTATCGATAGGTGTTAACTGACCACTATCAACTCCTTGTTCCAGCCAGTATGCAATTCCATCAATGATTTCGTTATAGCGTTTCACCATCTTATCTTCAATCTCTGAGTGGTTATGTCTAACCATCAACCAAAAGTCTAGAAAAGCCTGGGCGACAGACTGTCCATTGAGGCTCATGATGAGAAATTCCAGCTGGGAGGTGATTTTATCCAAATAAGACAATGAAGTGTCTTTGCTGGTTTCATCATATTTGATTCGGTAGAAAGTCATGCCAAGTTCCAAAATATAGAAATAAATCTCATCTTTATTTCTAAAGTATTTATAGAGTGTTGTTCTACCCATATTGCAACTAGCTGATATATCTTCCAAACTAGTATTATAGTAACCCTTATCACTAAACACCTGCATAGCTTGATTCGCAATATGGAGTTTTCTTTCTTCATAATCCACAATTTTTGGCATACTATCACATCCCGGTTAAGTAGGTTTAATGACATCTGTGTTTATATAGACGTTGCTGTCACTTATATTTTACTATAAATTTGATATTTATCAAGTCTGATTAATTAAATACCTGTTAAGAAACAACATTTCTTTCCAATTTAATAGGACAACTACCACAAAACATGTTATACTTAACAATTATAAGATATGCGATGAGATTAATTAATAAATTAATAATTTTGTTTGATTTGGAGTGGAAAAATATGATTATGGAAGCCAACAGTTCGTCATTAGAACATCCTGTAAACTATTCACCTTGGTTGAAAATAGATGATTATAATTGGGAAACACTCACACAAGGTAAAAAGGTCATAATCTATAAGAAAAACGATGTTATTTATCATCAGCAGACCTACACAGATTTCTTGTATTTGGTTAAATCCGGTCGGGTCCGTCTTTCGATATACAGCAAGGATGGGCGAGAGAAGTCACTGTTTATCGCCGATAAAAATTGCTTGTTCGGTGAACTTTCAGTTTTTGATAACCTGCCCAATCACGCAACTGCTATGGCAGTAACTGATTCAGAAGTATACCATATCCCTAAAACAGTATTTATCGAATGCTTGAAAGTAGATCACGACTTATCTTTGAAAACGATTGAAATTATGGCAAGGAAAAATCGATTGCTGGCATCGCAAATAGAAGATTTATCCTTTAATGACGCTTATTCGAGAGTAGCGATAGCCTTGATTAAATTAGCGATGTCCTACAGTTCGGATTGTCCAGATGGCAACAAGCTGGAAATCAAGTTTACGCACCAGGAAATGGCTAATTTGCTTGGGTTAAGTAGAGTTAGTGTTTCGAAAATCATGAGTGATTTCATAAGACTATCCATTTTGGAAAAAAAGGATGGTTATATCGTATTGAAAGATGTGCATAAGCTGAAGGATTGGATAGAATAATAGAGAGGAACACCAATAGAATGGAGTTGTTGAGTTGACATGAACAATAGCAACAATATAAATGATGCATTCAAAGGATGGTCAGATAAATCATATAATAGAGGCCGCCACTTGGTGGAAAGAGATATCACGACTTTGGGATGGGCCACCCCTTTTTATCCAGACAACAGCATACCCGAACATGTTCTTAACGCTACTGTATCCGGGTTGAAGAACCATGGTTCCAGTTATCTGCTCCCAGAAGGCGATTTGAGACTTAGAGAAGCGATAGCATCAAGGTTGAAAAAATTCAACAACCTTGATGTGAACTCACATAAGGAAATTCTTGTGACGCCTGGATCAAATGCTGGTTTATATTACGCTGTAAAACCTTTTATAAAACCAGGCGCCAATGATGAGGTGTTAATACCTGACCCAAGCTATACAGGAAATTTCTTGAGTGTCAGATTAAATGGTGGAATACCGGTCAGCGTACCACTTCATGCTTCTGATGGATTCCAGCTGGATGTTGGTGAGTTTGAAAAAAAACTTACCCCTAACACAAAAATGATTATTTTATCAAACCCCAATAATCCCACTACAACAGTTCACAAAAGGGAAAATATTCTTTCGCTTTGCAGATTATGTGTGGAAAAGGATTTAATAATGGTGGTGGATCATTCCTTTGAGGATATTATTTTTGATAGTAGGGAGCTATTGACGATTGCTTCTGTAGAAGAGATGTGGGAACGAACCATCACGGTTTTTTCCCTATCTAAAGGCATGGGCTTAAGTGGTTATAGGATTGGTTATCTGGTCGCATGTGAGGAATTGATGTCCATATACCATAGATTTGCTGTCAATATTCTGGGGCCTGTCAACACAGCAGCGTCATACGGTGCAAAAGCGGCCTTGGAGGATTACGCATTTGTCGATTTCTATAGGAAGATTTTCGAGAGACGAAGAGAAGTTGCCTTTAAGATGATTAGCCAGATCCCCGGTGTTGACTGCTTATTTCCAGAATCCGGTTATATGCTTTGGGTCAATATTTCAAAACTCGGAACATCTGATGAGATTGTCAAGTACTTGATAGACGATGCAAGGGTCATAGTCAACCCCGGTACGGAATACGGCGCCTGTGGTGAAGGTTATATCAGAATCATTTATGGTGCTTTCAAAGACGATGAAAAGATATATTCAATTTTAGAAAGAATAAAGGAATCTCTGAAAAAGTTGGCTTTTAAAAAAGGGATTATCTAATTCAATTCATGATAGTTGAGATATTAAATTTTTAAATATCAGCATCCATGCTGGTATTTTTTTATTCTTCTGGTGTTATATGAAAAAATGGAAAAAAAATAATTAAATTGTTTACCAGTTTACAACAAAAAAAAACGACATGCGATATAATTTGGTTGATTGAATGTGTATTAAATAAATTTGATCAATCATGGGAAAACAATATGAAACTGAATGATAGACTTAAAATAATAATAGCCGCATTTTTGATGGCAACATTGTTTGGATTTTCTTTTTTGGCATCGAAAATCGGATTGAATATCCTGCAGGGGAATCCTATTGATCTGATTGCCTATAGATTTTTATTTGCTGCAATAATCCTTTATGGTCTTAAGCAATTCAAGGTAATTAAAATAGATTTGCGCGGAAAAGACTTAAGACCTGTCTTGTTTATGTCAATGTTTTATCCTGTATTGTCATTTACATTTGAAATTACAGGTATCAACATGACCTCCTCAGCAGAATCGGGTATAATCATTTCCTTTTACCCTATATTGACGACTATTTTAGGAATACTTGTTTTAAAAGAGTACCCTCAAAAAAACAAGTTCTTCTTCATTTTCTTATCTATGTTCGGCGTGTTTTTCATCAATATCATGCAAAAGGAAGCAGAATATAGTATCACAGGGTATATCATACTGATGTTTTCGGTTTTGTTCACGTCAATTCAAGCTGTATTGACAAGAAAGGCTTCCCTTAAATTCAAACCCCAAGAAATCACTTACATCATGATCATTACAGGGGCTATTGTTTTCAACGCCGTATCGCTGATGACTCATGTAACAAACAACAGTCTGAATCGCTATTTTACATCACTACTCAATATCGAGCTGTTGGGTGCTATAACCTATTTGGCGGTCGGAAGCTCGATTATTGGGTTCTTTTCATTGAATTATTTGTATTCTAAACTAGAGGTTTCCAGAATATCGGTCTTAGCTAATATCGCAACAATCATATCAATATTTGCCGGTGTTATGGTATTGAATGAGGTTTTGAACTGGTACCATTATTTTGGAGCTGCCATGATTCTGCTGGGAGCCTATGGAGCCAACTACTCGCCTGATAGGTCAACGAAAATCGTTAGACAAGTGTAATATGCTTTACAGAATTGCGTTGCGGGTTGTGGTATCCTTCTAGTATCTATACTTTGATAGACGGATTGAAACCAAATAAAAATGTGTGGTGGTAACTTAGATGGCAAGAGATTTTTATGAAAACTACATTAAAAACAGGATGCGTGAGAAATCAGTGGATAAACCTGATTTTTTAGCTGTTTCCAAAGACGAAATCGCTCAATCGATTGCTGATTCAATCTTGAGCAAAATGAATTACAACGCGACAAAATTTGATCCCACTCTTTATGATCTGGTTATAACGGATGGGATGGTTATTGTACCTGGAATTGGAATCACTAACAGCAATATAGGTATCAGGGATGGCAAAATAGCATCTATCACCAATATGACCATTCATGGTAACAGGGCAATAAATGACAGAAATATGTATGTTTGTCCAGGAATCATTTATCCCCATGTTCATTTAGGCCTGTTCAGTCCTTTTGAGGTGGAAGTGGAAACTGAAACCAAGGCTGCTATAGCCGGAGGGGTTACAACGGCAGGTTGTTTTTTTGGCAGTCAGGTATCACATCTTGAATCATTTCCGGAGTTGGAAAGGAGTATTCAAATGCGCTCTTATATTGACATAATCCCTCATCTTGTGATTGGCAACACAATGCAAAAACGGGAGTTGAAAGCCTATGCGGAGCAGCTTGGAATTACTTCATTCAAACTATATATGAATGGAATCCCCGGGATTATTGAAGATATTGGTGATGGATTCATGCTTGATGTCTTTGATGAAATCAAGAAAATATCGAAACCATGCATGGTCTGTGTTCATACTGAAAATAGAGAGGTTGTCAGGAGAGCAACTTCGAGTATTCAAGATACGATGAATGAAAGCGCTACCATGAGGGATTGGACAGAAACACATCCGGATATGGCAGAAGAAGAGGCTGTAAACAGACTCTCCTATTTCGCTAAGAAAATGGGAGTCCATGTGTACATAGTCCATCTGTCTTCCAAGGGAGCTGTTAAGAATTTAAAAGCTATTAAGGCCGATAATCCGTATGTGCATGTAGAAACCACTTCTCCCTATTTATCCATAAATCATACAACTACAAGCAGCAATCTGATAAAAATGGAACCGCCATTTAGAGGGGCTGAAGATATGGAGGCTTTGTGGGAAGGTATCTGCAATGGTGTCGTAGATACGATAGGTACAGACAACGTAACAATGACAACATCAGAAAAAAATGTCAAGGCTGACAATATATGGCATGTCATGCCGGGATATCCTGCAGTAGAGACTCATTTACCGGTGTTGCTGCATGAAGGTGTCCACACCCGAAAAATCCCTATCGAAAAAATCATCGAAAAGGTAACCAGAAATCCTGCTGAGATGTTTGGAGTCTATCCGCAAAAGGGATCTATGCTGACAGGCAGTGATGCTGACATAACGATTATTGACATGAACAAATCCAAAAAAGTAACAGCCAAGGATTTGCACAGCCGCTCGGACTTTTCCCTGTATGAGGGAAAGGTACTTCATGGATGGCCTATTATTACAATAAAATCAGGCAAAGTTGTTTATGAGGGTGAAAAATTCACCGGAGAAAAAGCACAATGCAACTACTTGAGAAGATAAATCCAATAACTAAAGAAAGAGGTGCTATTATGGATGAAATTAAAGAAATAAGACTTCATGGGCGTGGTGGTCTTGGAACTGTGAAGGCGGCAGAAGCCATGGTTTACGCTGCTGTCATGGACGGCATTTACGCCAATTCAATACCGTTTTTCGGCTTTGAAAGACAAGGGGCACCAGTCACAGCTTTTTTGAGAATTTCTGACAAACCAATCAGGCCCAAAAACAGAGTATACAATCCTCATGCGGTCGTTGTGATTGACCCGACACTCATGAAAGCTGTTGATGTGTTCGAGGGCATAAGAGAAGCATCTGTATTCGTTGTCAATACATCATTGGAAGCTGACAGACTTGATGTGGACCCCAAAGTAAAGACTTTGGTGACAATTGATGCCAATAAGATTGCCAAGGAAGTGCTGAATAGTCAGATCACTAATACAGTCATGTTAGGCGCATTAGTGAAGGCAACAGGCTGGGTGAGCCTGGAAAAGGTCATGGATAAGGTTGCTGAATTATGGGGGGACAAGAATAAACAAGCGGTTATGAGAGGTTATGAAGAAGCGGTTATAACCCTGCTAAAATAAATGTAGGAGAAAGGAGAACAGGCAATGAAATTTAAAACAAAATACATAGCACCTATAGGAGCCGATGGCATACATACAATCAACACAGGAGACTGGAGAATAAAAAGACCGGTGTTGGATCAGGAGAAATGTATCAAATGCGGCTTTTGCTTTCTACATTGTCCGGTAAATTCCATTAAAAGGATTGACGGACAGTTTATAATCAACTATGAATATTGCAAAGGATGCGGAATTTGCGCCAACGGTTGTAAACCAAGGGCAATAGAGATGATGCAGGAGGTGGAAAAATAATGCAGAAATTCGATGTAATGAATGGAAACATGGCAGCGGCAACGGGGGCGGCACTAGCTTGTCCGGATGTCATCGCCGCTTATCCAATAACACCTCAGACACCCGTGGTTGAATACTTGACCCAGTTTGTTGCAGATGGCGTGTTAAAGAGTGCCATGAGTGAAGTGGAATCAGAATTGACTGCCATGAGCATGGTTACAGGAGCATCACTCGCTGGAGCTAGAACCTTCACAGCCACTTCTTCCCAAGGATTGTTTCTTATGTTCGAGCCGTATTTCAGGGCTTCTACCCTTAGATTGCCTATAGTCATGGCAATTGTCAATCGAGAAATGATTTCACCACAGACCGTATGGGGAGGCCCGCAGGATTCCATAACGGT
>DMAP01000008.1 GCA_003446975.1 Clostridiales bacterium
ACATCATACACAAAGAAATGGATGCTTCCCCCAAGTCTTTCGGAGATATCCAGACCCAAAACATTCTCCACCAAAATTCTCACTAATTCATAAAGCCACTCCATCTTCAACAGTTGGTTATTCAGCCATGTAAATATAAACATATCATTATACTCCTTGTTATTAGATTAGTCACAATCGATACAGCAATTGTTCAATATCTCTTCCTTCAGACCGAGTCTTTGACGATCTTTAACCAACTGAGGATATGTATCAAGCTTATCGCTTATACTCTGCAAGGTTTCCATCAGCAATTGATTGTCATCCTTCAGCTTATAAAACACAAATTTTTCCTTTCTATTGTCTGCTACCAGATTCATATCCCTAAGTTTGGAAAGATTCTTCGATACCCTTGGCTGAGGGACTTCCAGCACACCACTTAGCTCACAAACGCATAGTTCTTCCTGATAAAGTAGAACCATCATTCTCAGCCTTGTTTCATCGGACAGCAGTTTAAAAATATTCGTTAGTTGATTCATAAGTGCTCCTTAATCATATTCTCATATGGGTATATGTATATATTAAACTCTTGTTTTAATTTTGTCAATGGTCAATAATAGTCTATTTTATGTAGCCTCACATCAAAATAGATGCACATAACTTGCGCACCTATTCTAAATTATCAAAATTATTAACCTTTTTTAACCGGCGCCTGAATCTCCGTCAGGTAGTTTTCTGGATTTTCCTCACACCATGGTCCTTTATGATATATCGCTCGTGTAGGTCCATTCATTTCATAGCCATTAGATTCCAGCCATATGCCCAAAGCATGATAGGCTGCTGTCATCTCTTCAAACGGACCTTCATGCAGCACAATAGCCATTTCTTCAACAGCCTCTAAATCTCTGATTTTTATTCGTTCTGTTTCAAGAGCATTTCCAGATAAGCACATCGTCACTTCAACATCTACATCATTTTCTTTATATCCTGCATCATGGTAGATAGCGAAACAAGGCATTTCACATTTCAGATTATTTTGGCTCACATAACCTTGTAGTTCTTGCCATAAAACACTTTCTGCATTATATGCAGGTATAACACCTCTCAGAGACAGCACCCTGTAAGCTGGTATGTTTTTCAAAGCTATTTCATACTTCATAAAAAAAATCTCCTTATCAATAAACTTTATCAATGTTTCAATCCTTAATAATTTTTCATTCTCTTTTTCAATTGCAGACGAAATTTCACGTCTTTTGTTATTTAGCAAGCTTAATACTTGTCTGGAATCCATTTCTTTATCCATTAATCCACTTATTTCAAGAAGTGAGAACCCCATTTCTTTCAAAACATGTATCCGATTGACTTTTGGTATCTGAACCGCAGAGTAAAACCGATAACCTGTGAACTTATCCACATGTTCTGGTTTAAGTAGACCAATCTCATCATAATGCCTTAGCATTCTGACTGATACCCTTGTGATTCTCGAAAAATCACCTATTTTTAACATAATACCTCCTTTCATAGTTCATCAATTCGAATTGTAATCTCATTATAAACCCTCACATATTGTGAGAGTCAAGATAATCATAAAATTTTTTTCAACTAAAACACTTCATTATTTTTCAATTGCCTACTATTAAATATTTCAATGATTAAATCAAAATAACTAGGGGCTTATAAATCTATTAAATTATAAATCGACTCACATGAATCATTCAAAGCCTTGCGAAAAATGCGAGTAGCTCCAGCAAGAGATATTTTTTGAAGCATCCAATAAAGACATTGCATCATTGGATTGTCGTGTTGAAGTATTAAATAAGAAGATAAACAATCGCATATAAAAAAACAAGCCACTTGTTCATATGACATGAACTCTGTGGCTTGATCCTATTATCATTTGCCTTCCTAGCTTTTACTCAGCAGGAACGAAATCAGGAACTGTTCCTAAAACAGATACTTGGCCGGCTATATAGCCGTGCGCAACTGCATCAGGTATCGCATTGGAGCCTAATCTGTTGGTGCCATGTACACCACCTGTAACCTCTCCGGCAGCATACAACCCTGGAATTATTTTCCCCCAGATATCTTGAACCTCAGTTTTCTCAGTAATCGCCAATCCACCCATTGTATGGTGAACTGATGGCCATTGAGGAACAGCATAGTATGGTCCTCTATCAATTTTCATCATGACTCCTGTATCAATAACCTTTCCAAAATCAGGATCCGATCCAGCTTCTACGTAGCCGTTATGTTTGTCAATAGTTGCCTTTAGGGCTTCTCCACTCATGCTGATTGTGTTGTCTTGATATTTATGCGCATTAATCATTTCTGCCAATTCTTCCAATGTATCTGCTTTGAAAATACGATCAGCATTGATACCATTCTCTAATTGTGTTTCAGAAATAAATCCGCCCTTTTCATAGATATCCTGACCAAATATTGAAAATGTCGGGAATCCACCGCTTTCCTGAGCTGCTCTTGCGCAAACATCTCTTCTTTCACCTTCGTTGACGTATCGATTGCCATTCACATCAACATAAACAATCCCTGAACTCGGTCCGCTAAAAGGTATGACCGCAGTCGCATCGAGCACTCCATTGTTGGGGTTGGCAAAAGGATAAAGCTGAATATATGCCATTTGAACCGTATTGGCACCAATTTCTTGTGCCATGATGATTCCTTCTCCAGTTGCACCTACATGATTTGTTGTAGGAATATCCGCTGTCAGTGAAGGTACTTGCTTAGAACGCATTTCCACATTTCCACCAAATCCTCCGGTAGTGAGAATAACACCTTTATCGGCTTTAATATTCTTCACGCCATCTTCAGTTTCCACTTTAATACCAACAACTCTTCTGTCACCATCAGCTTCCCTATAGATTTGAACCATCTTGGTATTTAGCATTACTGTTGTTGATGTTTCTGCCAGCATATTTTTTTGTACTGTTACTATATCAGCGCCAACGCCGTTGATTGTTGTATAAGTCCTATAACCATAATGACCACCTGGACGCGTAATAGATTCTCTAACCTCTAATCCGTTTTCCAGGAAAATATTGAGCATAAATGGCGCTCCATATACTAGATTTTTGACAAGCTTCAAATCTCCCATATAGTCGCCACCAGCGATAGTGTCCTCAATATGTTTTTCTGCTGTGTCCGGTTCTAAGTTCAATTTTGCATATAATTCATCTGCTATATCACTGGTATAAGATGCGTATACACCACCATTAATTTGTGAGTTTCCACCCAACACAGGCATTTTATCGATCAATAGTGTTGCAGCGCCATTAGTTGATGCGCTGTGAGCTGCAGCCAACCCAGCAAATCCACCGCCAACTACTACAACATCATAAGTCATGTCCCAAGTTTCTGGTAGATTTCCACTACCCATTGAAGGACGTGAATCCCCATCAGAATCAGAACCAGATGCCACATCAGCTATATCAAATTCACTGACAACACCACCAGCTTCTTCTATGGCTTGTTTTACTGCATTTATAATACCATTGCTTGTCATAGTAGCGCCAGTGACTGCGTCAATACCAACACTCTGTTGATCCACAATCTTAACAGGAATCTCTTCAAGTGCCGCATCAGATACCCCTTTTGTTTCTTCATGGGTTATGATTTCAACAGCATCGATAGATTTCTCTCCTAGTGTTACTTTAACTTCCATAGGATACATACCTGTTGTCTCAATTAAATACTCCCCTGCTGTCATGGATGTGATATTACTTTCAGGTCCTTCAGTTGTAGTCGGTTGTGGAGCAGGTGTTTCTGTGCATGCAGTAACACCCAATAATAAGCATAACACCAACATAAACGCCACGATTTTCTTTGCATTTTTCATGTAAACATCCTCCTTTTTGTAATCTTAGCCTAACACTTTTTTATACTTAGTGTCTTTGTTTAAAGATTAACACATTCTATTCGCAATTGTCAATTCAATTAAGAGGTTGTTGCATTTAATTAATAAATTGTGTAAGGAATTGTTTACATTTTTAAATAAAGTAAATGCCATTTTTAGTTATTCATTATAAGGTTTGTCTTTTTATACGACTTGTTTATCTCTCCTTTTAAACACCACCTCAGGCATTACAATTCTGATTTCCTTATCGCTGTCCTCCCCTTTCCAATAAACGATTAGTCGCACAGTCCCATGGACAGGATAATATCCCTTTTGTTTCAAATCATTGATTCTTAGCATCATATTTTGGGAAAACTTCACGACAATTTCGCCTTCATTGTTATAACAGCATTGTTCATCCACCTGCAGTGAATCTCCACTTTTCAAAAAACCAATCGGCTTCTGACAATACATGAAGTAACTCAGCCAGACATCCCAATAACCCAATTGAAGTGCTATCTCACCCAAAGGCTCGTAATCATTGTAGTCATATTGCCTATCTATGCCTTTAGCTTGAATGCTCTCCAAAAAATCACCATTATAATGGACAGTCAGATTGTTTTTCGCTCTTGTCATTGCCACATATATTGCTCTAGTGCTCTCGTCTGTCAAATACTTGAAACCATTTAGCATCAGAAATACTTGATCAAACTCCCTACCTTTGGCTTTGTGGATGGTAGATACAGTTATCGTTTCTGAACGTCCTTCATAAAAGTCTTCTAGATTGGATTCTCTCACAAATATCTCGAAGTCACTCTTGTACTTATACTTGAAGCTATTCGCCTCAAAGGCTTTCATGAGATTAAGGCAAATATCAAGGTTGGAACTATTCTGAAATGTACTCCTTAAAGACCCCCTCGCTTCACGCCATATTTCTTCACTGATTATCTGGCTTTTAGGCTCCGAGTTTAACTGAGTTGCCAAATATCTTATCTCCAAGATGTTGAAGAGATTAAAGCTTTCGTTACTCTGAATTAGCTTAGATGTCATGCCTTCTTTTCTCAATAGGCTTGTGATCTGCAGCGCTTCATCATTGGTGTGAGTCAATACGCCAATAGAGCCTATGAGTCTTTGGCTAAGAATATCTGATACAAAGGCATTAACCATTTGGTCTGATTTGTACTTCAAGATTCGAATCCGTCCATCGCCTCTTAAAGCAGACTTAATAGCAACCTCCTTCATTCTATCAGTTAACCGTTCCACGAATTGATTGGTAAAGTTCACTAAATTCGGCTGGCTACGATAATTATCCACCAGCTCGTATTTCACCGCATCAGGAATAGACATCAACTCTGTCAGATATTTGGAGTCAGACCCTCTAAAAGCATAAATATTCTGATCATCATCCCCAACAGCAATAACACGAATATCATCGTTGTATGCCATCAGGGTTTTTATCAGCTCAAACTCATTCTCGTCCATATCTTGTGCCTCATCAATAACCAGAACGGTTTTAGTCAATTTGCCGATTTCCACCTCATCATCCTTGATTTTCTTAATCGCATCCTTGATGATATCATTCGATTTTTCTAATGTTCCCATCCTGCCCAACAGGTCAAAGCAATATGAATGAAATGTTTTGATCTCAACATAATGAGCTGCGTTGCCAATCAACCGACGCAATCTTGCTTTGAATTCAGTCACTGCAGCCCTGGAAAATGTCAGCATCAACAGCTGTTCATGCTTGATATCCTCCATCATAACCAACGAAGCCAGCTTGTGGACCAAAATCCTCGTCTTACCGCTACCCGGTCCCGCTGCCACCACAATCGTTTTTGCTTCGCGATCATTGATGATTCTTAGCTGGGTTGTTGACAACTCGCCAAAGAGCTGTTTGAATTTTGAAGGTGTAATGTTTCGGGTAATTTCTTCATGTCTTGAACCTACGAAGTACTTTCTTAAAAAAGCGGAATAGTTAAGTTGAAAATAATCATCCACGAATTGCAGCGCTTCTTTGTAATCGTCCACCATTTTTTTTGCATATTCTCCAACAATATGAATCTGTTGAATCTTGCCTTTATAAAACGTGTCTAGTTTATTATAAGCATCAATCGTAAATCTTTTCCTGGTATCCTGCTCCAATCTTTCAATGGAAAAAGCCTGATATAGCACAAAAAAACCACCCTCTATCTTTAGCGCATCAATTCTGGAAAGGTAATACAAAGCATTCTCAATCTCACGAAATGACGTCTTTGTGTCAAAGAAGGTTAGCCGTTCTTCATATGCCATTTTCAAATCAAGCATCGAGAACTCAATCAGTTCCACTTCCTGATCTTTAGCGGTGTTTTTATTGCTTCTTCTCTCAAAGAGATACTGCACTATAAATCGACTCAAATCATGCAATTTTTCAAGCTTGTTTGCCAGCTCCTCTCTATCAATAAGCAATTTTATTTTAATATGGTTTGAGGAGTTGCTGTGATGCCTGCTTTTAATCCATTGCTTAATGGTCCAAAGCGTTATCAATGTTCTGATGTGTTTTGGCATTATATCAATGCATCCATTCTCCTCAGCTCTGCCAGTCAGCTCCTTGATATTGTGTATTTTAGGTTCCTCAGTCAATATCTCAAGTAAGAATTTTTCCGATTTCATGTAAGATTCCAGAATAGCTATTGATCTGTTTTGATTCTCTTTACGCTTGATGAAAACTTTTAAATCCTTGGCATCCGCTAGGATATTTTCCTCTCTCAACAGGTTTACAACATGAACCACTTCCTCTTTCGTCAAGCCCAATCGATCTGCAATGTAGTCCACCCTGGTTTCAGCGCCGTCGTCACGCGTTCTCTCCCTGCTTTTCATTGATAAAAGCATTCGCGTGATTCGTAGCGCATTTTCTTTCTCTTTCCCCTCAAAATTTTCCGACGCCTCAATCTTGCTTCTTGCCTCCTCCATGGTTTTAACCAAAATGCTATCTGCATAGATTCTTGGCACATTTTGGCCTCTTCTAACATATCCAGCTTCCTCAAGTGCGGCAATAGCTGTCTTAACCCTGGTTTCTATTTCCATGATTGAATCATCCCATCCAGCTTTTCTGGCAATTTCCAAGGCCGATTGGGATACGTTAGAACGAATACGGGTCAAATCCTTGATTGCTTTCCAAACCTGTTGAATCTCTTTCATGCTTAGCTTGGTCTGATTTAGAAGAATGAAATGCCTGTTCAGATCATCGTCATTGAAAAGAACATAACAATTTGCTGATATGGACTCGTCTCTTCCTGCCCGTCCCGCCTCTTGAATATAGTTTTCCAAGGAGTCAGATATGTCATAGTGAATGACCATCCCTACATCCTTTTTATCCACACCCATTCCAAAAGCCGATGTCGCCACCATGATTCCAATTTTTCCCGAAATAAAATCATCCTGATTTTCTGATTTTTCCTTGTTATCCATGCGTCCATGATAAGGTTTGGCGGGATAGCCATCTCTGGATAAACGTTGCGCCAGATCTTGGGCTCTCTTCGTTCGGGACACGTAGACGATTGTCGGACAGTCATTGCCTTCAACCAGATTTCGTAGTGTATTATACTTATCCTCTTCATTGTTTTTATAAAGAACATTGTAATGAAGATTAGTTCTTGTGGCACCTGATCTGAAAACCGTAATGTCAAGAGCCAACTTATCTTTGAAATAATTTCTGATATCTTCTATGACATTCTGCTTCGCTGTTGCTGTAAAGCACGAGACAGGAATGCTATCTTGAAGATTCTTCTTAATCTGATATTGATTGATAAAATCACCGATATATAAGTAATCCACCCTGAAATCTTGTCCCCAAGCAGAGAAACAATGGGCTTCATCAATGACAAAACGCACCACATTCCTTCCCAGAAGCAGGTGTTCAATGGTTTTAGAACGCAGCGACTCCGGTGATATGTAGAGTATTGATGCAGAGCCATCAGCTACTCGATTCATTGATATGGCTCTTTCAATAGGATCCAATAGACCGTTGATGGTTACCGCTTCGGTGATGCCCGCAACCTCCAAATTATCCACCTGGTCTTTCATCAGCGACTGCAAGGGTGAAATGATAACCGTCAGTCCCTTGACAGCCTCTCCTGACATCAGTGCCGGAATTTGGAAAGTAAGAGATTTGCCACCACCTGTCGGGAAAATAGCCAAGAGAGACTTGTTATCGACAGCTGCTTTCACCGCCTTTTGCTGCAATGGTTCCCCATCATAGCTTCTATACTTATCAAATCCGAAGAAACGCTTTAATCCCTTATGGATATCCCAGGCTTCATTGCAATGGACACAGCCTGTTAGGCACGGATTGCTTTTCAGCAAAAACATAACCTTCTCAACAGCTGGATAGTTTCGCAGCACCCAAGGAGGCGTTATGGAGTATCGACTATCAGCATGTATCAAGGCTAGGCTATACGCCAGTTCCACCGGTTGTACTGTGATAAGCTTCAACAGATTGGCATTGTGACAGATCTGCCCCTTAAACTTATCCCTAATCGCTCGCTCAATATTGAATGATTCAGGTCTATAGTCAACATATTTAAAAAATGCCCGAAAATGCTTCTGGTCCTTCAGCAACTTGAAATAGATGTTCTTCATATCCTGATCCAGTCTATGAAAGGCATCCACTTCATCAACAAAAAGTTCCATCGCTTTTTTCGAGTCATTTAATGGATTATTTTTTTCTTCGCTCTGTAGTTTATCATCCTTAACCAATGCATGATACGGTCTGGCTGGAAATAAAAGTGGAGAAAGATGCAACGTGTCTATCACATCTGACTCAGCAATCCCCGCGTCCCGTACCGCATTTCCAACGTATTCCATGTCATGATCGATGATATTATGTCCACAGACAAAAGAGCTACCCCGCAAAAATGCCGTGAAAGCACCTATATCGGTGGAATGGAAAGTGCTGTTGTCTCCTTTAATGCCACCAATATCCAATATGGTTCCTTTATTCGGTTGGATTTCCGTATCAATGAATACAACATGTTTCATATTGTTGTCCTTACTCAATAACCAGGATACCTGATTACCCAGTCTTCCCCTTCCTGAAATCCACTTAGCAAATCATCTGAGAGTTGAATGATGGCTTCCGATAGTTCTACATTTTTAACCCAATTTTCAGGAATAGCCTCGATACCTAAATATGCGCCCAAGATATTGCCTGTGACAGCTGCTGTGCTGTCACTATCGCCATTATGATTCACCGCGGCAATCAGCGCCTTCTTGAAATCGTCGCGATGCTTCATGGCACAGTAAACCGCAATGCCCAGCGTTTCTTCAGCCACCCATCCTTCACCTATCATTTGTATGGCTGCTTGGTCCGGATAATTACTCTCAACCAGGTCCAATGCCAAATGGATTTTGGCCATGCATTCATCAGAGCCATCCTTTTTTCTCAGTACACTCATGGTTTCTTCTATAGCTACCTTCAAATCCTGTCCATCTATAACTGCCGCAATCATATAGGCAAAGGCTCCTGCCGCCAGATAACCACTGGGGTGTCCATGGGTCAATGCGCCAGATTTAACTGATTCATCAAAGGCATCTGATTTGCTCAAAAGCAAACCAAAAGGAGCTGATCGCATTATCACACCACATCCCTTGCTATTATTTAGTGGTTCATTAACAGAGCCTATGGATTGACTCCTGAGAGCTGAAAGGCATGTATTGCCCGGCCCTCTTCTGGCATGAAGCTCTTTTAGATTCAATAGCCAGCCATCATATATCCAGTTGTACTCTTTAAGGGGTGTGTATTTTTGGGTCAACATCCATCTCTGGTAGGCGTGGTATATAACAGTAGGTATATCACTGACTCCATTATATCGCTTTCCGACTTCAGCTCTCAGTAATCCTTCTGCAGTGAATATAGTCATTTGTGTATCGTCTGTTATCTCAGCTTTTTCATTTGATGCCAAGACCAACTCTGTGATTCCATCAACACCATAAAGACGCTCGATTTGTTCCAACTTCAAAAACTCCACAGGCCAACCCAACGCATCCCCTATTGCGCCACCTATGAGGCATCCTCTGAAATGATTCTGATTTTTTCTACTCATAGCCACACGCCTCCTTCCATCCTTCATAAATCATGACCATGGCGAGAGTGTCTAGCTCACAATACTTCAACAACGCATCTCTTATTTCATTCCGCTCATAGTCGGTCATATCCTCAAACTGCATTTTGGCATAGGCAGTCATAGCAGCGCCACCGTCACTGATAACAGTATCGTCGCTTATTTTTTCAAAATCTTCATCAGTGATGTCGTCAAACATTTTGGGTAGTAGTTTATATGGGTCCATGACCCGGCCTGCGTCATCGGTTCTTACCCAGGTCCAATCCCTGTAATTATAGCTTTTGATGCCACCGTCTGAGCCATATATCGAATTTGAGTACTTGTTCCTCAAGTATCCGGAACTATTTAGAATCGCAGGCAGAACAACCTTGATGGAGTTGGATCCTCCCATTAATGGGTCATAATAATAGCGCTTGACCAGAGACAGCATATCCACCATATTACGGTCACCACATCGGTATTCTTTTTTGTTTTTGCCAAACTCCGTTATATCTTCGATAAAAGCCAGCAAATCTTCTCTATCTGAAACAAAGCTCTTGTCATGCGTTAGCTGTCCGTGAATGATATTTAAAAAAGTATTCTCATGAGCGGCATATCTGAAAATGGTGCCTCTGTCATTCTCCAGGGCTTCTTTTAACTTTCTGACAAACTCATAATTGGGAAACATGCCTGGTACAACATTCAAATATTGGTTTCTGTGCTCAATGGATCCATTCTCATGGACCATATGATGTGAAAACTGAAAGGCTATGCCCTCGTAAGGGTGTCTTCCCTTATTGAAAGGGATGGCCACCATGGTTGTCTCAAAATCAATGAAATGCAAAGGATACTTCCAATTTTTCATTTCCATTCTCAATCCATCTGTGTCTATCCATGGGGTACTGTCATTTTTTTTAACCTTTTCTACATGCATCCACTGCCTTTCCTTGGGTGACAATCCTGGTTTGCCGTCTGTATCAGGTTCAATATCATCAATCGTGACGTCTTTTATCTTATAGACACCCTGTTTGAATAGCTGGTCTTTTTTTCTGAAATTGTTGATCTCAAGGATTGTAGGCTCTGCGAAATCTTCATCGCTCCAATCCAAATGATACCTCCAGCATTCCTTGAAGCCGCTGAGCAGTTCTTTCTTGTCCGCTTTTGTTGTCTTAAATTCGCATTTCCCACATCGGCCAGCAATGTCCATTACAATCTTTTTGTCCTGCTCATAGCATTCAGATAGGAAGTTCACATAGTCAAAAAAACTGCCAGTGAATGCCTCATTGGCTATGTCAGTGTCATTGATAAGACTGCAGCAGTCATCTACATTGATCTGGCATAATATTTTCATACTTAGATCTTCTGAGGTCAGAGGCGTTGCCAATCTGATCTGTTTTCTGCCAGATGAATCCTTTGAGATTCTGAATTTTTGATTGAGACCGTCCGTTGGACACTTGGATTGTTTATCCACCAACAGTAGATAGGATGAGACTGAGTAATTGGGATAAGCGGATAATACCACGCATTTCTGAAAAGCAACGTCTTGTAGATATGGCGACCAATCCGAA
>DMAP01000306.1 GCA_003446975.1 Clostridiales bacterium
CATTCAAGGGATATATCCATGATGTTGGAGGCCCAACGGCCAATTTCAGGAAAAAGTCATGTGCCAAACAGGAAAAATACGGCGTCTGCAAGGATAAGCAATGCCTGTTTCCTGAAATATGCAACCAATTGGTCGTTGACCACAAGGAATATCTGGATATCTTGAAGAACCTGAGACAGATAAAAGGCGTGAAAAAGGTATTTGTCCGATCAGGCGTAAGGTATGATTATGTGCTCCATGACAAAGACAACAGTTTTTTAGAAGCATTATGCCGGCATCATGTCAGCGGGCAATTGAGACTGGCTCCCGAGCATGTGTCGGATAGGGTTTTGCGTTACATGGGCAAACCGAAATTCAAAGTCTATGTTGATTTTGTCGAAAAGTTTGATCAAATGAACAAAAAACTTGATAAAGACCAATACATCGTTCCATATTTTATTTCATCCCACCCAGGATCCACTTTGGAAGATGCCATAGCGCTAGCGGAATATATCAGAGAGACAGGTCATTCTCCCGAACAGGTACAGGATTTCTATCCAACGCCAGGGACATTGTCGACTTGCATGTACTACACGGAAATCGATCCCTTGACCATGGAATCGGTTTACATCCCCAACTCCTTTGAAGAAAAGAGAATGCAGCGGGCGCTGTTGCAGTTTAACAGAAAAGAAAACTATGGTCTTGTCAAAAAAGCGTTGATCAAGGCAGGAAGGGAAGACTTGATTGGAAGTGGCAAGAAGGCTCTCATCAAATGAACTTAACTTAATAAATTATTAATATTTCATCTATTGCAAAAAATTGCATAATGCTATAGTATTTTACTATAACATGACAGCTATGATCATTGGGAGAAGAGTGCTATGAGAAAACGAAAAAAGAAAAAAATTAACCTGATTATTGTATTGTTGATTGTGATTGTTGCTGGAGCAGTCTACACATCCAATCATTTCAATCTTTTTCCTCAAGGAGAGGAAGGACCGACCAGTGGACAAGAGACAACCAAGCCAACTGACAACACCACTGAAACAACTGAAGCTGGACAAGATGACGAACCTAGGGTTGAAAGGCTTACCCTTGCAGCCGTTGGAGACATCATATACCATATGAGCCAAATTCACAGTGCCTATAACGCGTCTGATGGGACCTATGATTTCAAGCCATACTTTGAATTGATCAAACCGATTATTGAATCAGCAGATATAGCAATAGCAAACTATGAGGGAACAACAGCCGGCACCAGCGTCGAGCCCTACATGGCCTACCCCAGATTCAATGCGCCGGACGAAACGCTTGATGCGATGCTATATGCGGGGTTTGATGTGATATCAACCATCAACAACCACACATTGGATATGAGAAAACACGGCCTTTTGAGGACCTTGGAGCAATTGCACGAGCGAGGTTTCAAAACGGTTGGCACCTACGCTGAAAAGCCCGAAACCAGGGTGCTTTTTGTCGAGGAGAAGGATATCCGGTTGGCATTTATCGCCTACACATTCGGATTCAATGGCATGGATGTGACGCTGACAGCCCAGGAGCTGGATCATATGACTAACTTTATCGACAGAGATCGGATTCTGAAGGATATAGAGGATTCCATTGCTGGAGAAGCGGATATGATCATTGCCATCATGCACTGGGGAAATGAGTATCAGCGCAATCCTTCAACCGAGCAACGGGAGCTGGCGGATTTTATGTTTTCAAATGGAGTCGATATCATTCTCGGCAGCCATCCTCATGTGATACAAGATGCAGAGACTGTCCAATATGATGGCGATACAAAATTTGTCATTTATTCCATGGGCAATTTCATATCCAATCAAAGACAGGAAAGCCTGGATCATGAGTACCCGAATCTGGACAATTTCTATACTGAAGATGGTGTTATTGTCAATATCGAAATAGAGAAGGATTTTGAAAGCAATAAGACAGTCATCAAGGATATTTCATTTATCCCAACATGGGTGAATCGATACAAACAACCACCGCTATATCATTATGATGTTATTCCGGTTGAATACTATCTTGAAGGAAATCCCTTGGGATTGGACGACCATACGCTGTCGAGGATGGAACGTTCTTATAGGGACACCATGATAAAATTCAACGTGGATCTAAATTAAAATAAGGGGGGTGCAAGGTTGGAGTATGTAAAAACGTTAGCAACCAATTTAAGACTTAGGGACTTCATTGATATTGCAATAGTTGCCTTTGCTTACTACAAGCTGTACATGATTATCAGGGAAACCAGGGCGAAACAACTTCTTAAAGGCATTATGTTTATCGTTATCATTTCCGCATTAGCCAGCACAATGAAGCTATTTACGTTGAGTTGGATTCTTACCAACACCTTGCAGGTGGGATTAATCGCACTTATCATTGTTTTTCAGCCTGAGCTTAGAAAAGCTCTGGAATATATTGGCAGAACGACTTTTTTGTCGTTCAATTTATTTGAGAGTGATGAGAAAAAAAACGAAGAAACAATCAATGCTATCACCACAGCCTGTTCCGCACTCTCTAACCAACGAATAGGCGCACTGATTGTGTTTGAATTGAGAACTGGATTAAGCGATTTCATTGAATCGGGGATTGTGATTGACGCTGATATATCCAGTAGCCTACTAATCAATATTTTTATTCCCAACACACCACTTCATGATGGAGCGGTCATCATAAAGGACTATCGCGTAAAGGCGGCCAGTTGTTTTCTTCCTCTGACTGACAACTCCCATTTGAGCCAGGACATCGGAACGAGACACAGAGCTGCCATTGGCGTTACCGAAAGGTCTGATGCCATTGCGATCATCGTATCGGAGGAAACAGGTCACTTGTCTTATGCACTTGAAGGCAGGCTATATAGGAATATTGAAGTAAAAGAGCTGAAACAACTGTTAAAGAATGTTTACAAGCACGAAGAGAAGCATTCACTTTTAGAAAGATGGTGGCATAAAGATGTTAAAAAGTAAAGATAAGATTATCATACAGATATTATGCATTCTGGCTGCTTTGGCCACATGGCTATTTGTTGTCAATGAGGTCAATCCCATCACTGGAAAGGACGTAGCATCTATCCCGATCATAGTAAGAAACGCTGAGGCCCTTGAAGAACTGGGTTTGGTTGTGGCTGGCATAGATATTTCTGAGATTAGGGTTACCGTTGAAGGCTACAGAAATGACATATTGAACATAACCCGTAATGACATCAATGCCTATATTGACGTCAAGGGCTATAAGGAAGGACTTAGTAGAATACCTGTCGAGCTCGAACTGCCCGATGGTGTCAATATCGTCGATTTCTCACCGAAGCAAGTCTTATGTGAATTGGAAGCCATTGTTAACAGAACGATAGATTTGACAGTTGAAATTGATGGATTGGTGGAGGATGGCTATTATATTGGCAGATCAGTATCCAGCGTCAATTCTGTCATTATACGTGGACCAAGAAGCGTCGTTAATTCTGCGGCTAAAGCAGTTGCCCTGTTTAATGTCAATGATGCCAACGATAGCTTGGAAAAGAGAATACCCATCGATGTTTACAGTGACAAGGGATTGGAGTTGGACGTTCGAATAACGCCGGAAATAGCTGAAATAACAGTGCCTATTTATCCCACAAAACGAGTGGAGGTATCTGTTCCATTGGCTATCGCGCCAAGAGAAGGGTATGAGGTGACAACCGTAACCATAGAACCCAAAGATATCCTAATCGCGGCGGAACCAAATGCCTTGGCTAATATAGAACATCTGCTGACTGAGGTGGTGACTTATGAAGATGTTACAAACACCATATATGAAACGGTTAGCATTGTCCCGGGAAATTTCATTCTTGTTGAAAATGTCAACCCTGTTGTAACAATTAGTATTGAAAGAATTATATCAAAGGTATTGATCTTCAATCTATCAGAAATTGAGTTTGTCAATACTCCTGAAGGCTATACAGTGTCTGCAACCGCTGAGGATCAACCGATTCAGGTACAGGTGACCGGTCTATCAAGCTTTATTGAGGCCGTTGTAAAGGAAGACATCAAGTTGAAAGCCGATGTTGGAATGCTGGAAGGCGATTCGGGATTGATTCCGATTTATTTTGAGTCTGACAAAACTTTCAGAGATGTCACCATTGAATTTGAAAACATGGAAGTTATGCTGACAGAAACAGCACCATCAACAGAGGATACGGATGATACAAACTGAAATGATTCGAATCGCAGGGAGGTTGTGACTTGAGAAAAGAGCTGGAGATTTTCCTAACTTCAACCAATGATGGGGTTATAGCCATTGACGCCAATTGCATCATAACACTCTATAATAAACAAGCTGAGTTGCTGATAGGCATTCCAAAAGAAGTTGCGTTGGGAAAAAACGTAAAGGATGTTGTCATGAACACCAGACTGCCATATGTGCTCGAAACAGGAGAACATGAGTTGGAGTGGCATCAACAGCTAAGGGACTTTGAAATCATAACCAGCAGGATTCCAATAAAAGATTCAACCGGCAAAACCATAGGTGCGATGGCTGTCTTCAGAAATGTGACAGACACCTATAACCTGGACAAGCAATTGTCCTCTCTCAATGGATACAAGAGTCTGCTGCAGGCTGTTTTTGCAGCCGTTCAGGATGCCATAAGCGTTGTGGATGAAAATGGCAATCATATCATGGTCAATCCGGCATATACTAGAATTACAGGCATAACTGCCGATGAGATATATGGCAAACCGGCAGGCTACGATATCGAAGAAGGCGAAAGCATCCATCTTAAGATTTTGAGCACTAAAAGACCTGTGGGTAACACTAAAATGGTCATTAAGCCGAGTGGCAAAATGGTCATTGCAAGAGGTGCGCCCATGCTGGTGGGAGACCAGGTGAAAGGCAGTGTTGTTATCTTGCATGATATCAGCGAGATTAAGCAGCTGACTGAAAAACTGCTTGAAGCGCAAAAAAGAATAAGGGAATTGTCAGCTAGATACACCCTTGAAGATATCGTTGGCGACAGCAAAATTATACAGCAGGCAAAACAGCAGCTGATCAAGGCCTCAAATGTACCGGCTTCGGTTATTCTCAAAGGGGAAAGCGGGACGGGAAAAGAACTGTTTGCCCACGCCATACACAATGAAAGCAGCAGAAAAAACGAGCAGTTCATTAGAGTCAATTGTGCAGCCATACCTGAAACGCTTCTGGAGAGCGAACTTTTCGGATATGATGAGGGAGCCTTTACAGGTGCAAAGAAGGGTGGGAAGAAGGGTCTTTTTGAAGAAGCCAACAATGGCACCATTTTCTTGGATGAAATATCTGAGGTTAGCAACAGTACACAGGTTAAATTGCTAAGGGTCCTTCAAGAGAAAGAGATTACCAGAGTGGGCGGCGTCACCCCGATACATGTCAACGTCAGGGTTATTTCCGCCACCAATGTCAATCTTAAGGAAAGGGTTGACAGTGGGAGTTTCAGAGATGATCTGTATTATAGACTGAACGTTTTTCCAATTGACATACCACCTCTGAGAGATAGGATTGAGGATGTAGATGCCCTGGTAAAAAGATTTATAGAGAAATTGGACACAGAGTATGGCAGAAATGTCACTGCCATCTCAGAGGAAGCCATCAAGGAATTAAAACAATATAGTTGGCCAGGAAATGTGAGAGAGTTGGAGAACGTAATCGGTAGAGCCATGATCAACATGAACATCAATGAAAAAACCATCAAAAAAGAGCATCTGCCAATATTGAATTATTCCGACAAGACAGATGCTGTCAGTCCGGTCGAGAAGCCGGACCTGGATGAAATCAGCAAGCTATCCGAAGTAACCGATGAATTCGAGAAAAAATATATCAGCCAGGTTTATAACCTATGCGAGAAAAACAAGACAACAACCGCTAAAAGATTAGGCATCTCTATCAGAAATCTATATTATAAGATGGAAAGACACAATATCAATTAATGCAAGAAATTGCAAAAACACAAAGAAAATGAAATAAATTGCATGCCATAATTTGCACAGAATAAGAAGTCGAATTGAATTTTTTTCAGGAGAAGAGTCGTTTCAATACATTGAAGCGGCTCTATTTGTTTTTCTATCTTGGCACGTAAATTGCTTGTTATTTAGTAGCACGAAAAAGGAGAGGTGAGTAATGAGAAACTTTAAAGAGGTTATCGAGGCTGCAAGACAAGCGGGACCTAAAACATTATCAGTGGCTGTCGCCCAGGACGAGGACGTTCTAAGAGCTGTCAAGTCCGCAGTGGAGAGCGGCATAGTAAAACCAATTCTGGTTGGCGATAAGAACAAAATCGTGAACATAGCAAAAGAAATAGACTTTTCGTTGGATGGTATAGAGATTATAGATATTCTGGATTTGAAGGAAGCAACACTTAAGGCCGTGGCGCTTGTCAGTTCGGGAAGAGCACAGATACTGATGAAAGGGATGGTTGATACTTCCATTGTGCTGAGCTCTGTGTTGGACAAGGTGGTAGGCTTGAGGACAGGGAAAACACTGAGTCATATCGCTGTGTTTTTTGTGCCAACCTACCATAAAATGCTTATGGTGACAGATGCGGCAATGAACATTGAACCGGATCTGAACAAGAAAAAGGAAATACTGCAAAATGCAGTAGAGTTTGCCCATTCATTGGGTATCGCCAATCCCAAGTGTGCCGTCATTTGTGTCAAAGAAACAATCAGCCAGTCAATGAGACACACTGTGGAGGCGGGTCAGCTGGTAGATATGAACAAAGCCGGAGAAATAGAGGGATGTATAGTTGGAGGACCCTTTGCTCTCGATAACGCAATATCCAAAGAAGCCGCGGAGCACAAGGGAATCAGGCATGAGGTTGCTGGAGATGCGGATATCTTGCTGATGCCACAGATTGAGGCAGGCAATGTGCTCTACAAATCCTTGACTTTCCTGGCAAATGCGGAGTCAGCGGGGATTGTACTTGGAGCCGGTGCTCCAATTGTGCTCACATCCAGGGCGGATAATGATGTTGCAAAGCTTAACTCTATCGCTCTGGCATCTCTTCACGCATAGGAGGCGCTATGAAACAATTGGTAATCAACCCAGGATCCACATCTACAAAAATAGCTGTTTTTGAAGATGAAATGATTCTATTTGAAAAAACATTAAGGCATTCGGCAGAAGAAATGTCACGTTACAACCATATAATAGACGAGCTTGATTTCAGAAAAAAAATCATAATGGAAACACTGGAAGACAATAATTTCCACTTGGGACAACTATCTGCTGTCGTTGGCAGGGGAGGACTTCTCAGGCCGATTGCCAGTGGCACTTATGAAATAAATGAACTAATGATCAAAGATTTGAAGGAATGTGCGATGGGACAACATGCCTCCAACCTGGGAGGAATTCTGGCCTATGAGATAGCAAAAGAATGCGCTATCTCATCATTCATTGTCGATCCGGTGGTGGTTGATGAACTTGAACCTATTGCCAGATTGACAGGACATCCCAGGTTTGAGAGAAAAAGCATTTTTCATGCCCTCAACCAAAAGGCCGTTGGCAGAAAGGCAGCCATTGAGTTAGGCAAGAAGTATAATGACTGCAATCTGATTATCGCTCATCTGGGAGGCGGCATTTCAGTCGGGGCACACTGTAAAGGCAAAGTCATCGACGTTAACAACGCCCTTGATGGTGAGGGACCTTACTCACCTGAAAGAAGCGGAACCTTGCCGGTTGGCGACATAGTCAAGCTGGCTTTTTCCGGAAAGACAACCCTTGAAGAAATGAAAAAAATGATTAAAGGCAATGGTGGATTGACAGCTTATCTTGGAACCAACAATGCCAAGGTGGTTGGCGATATGTGCAAGGAAGGAGATGAAAATGCCCGACTGATTTATGAGGGAATGGCATATCAGGTCTCCAAAGAGATAGCTGCCAATGCGGCGGTGTTGTCTGGAGAGGTTGATGCCATTGTCATTACAGGTGGGATTGCTTACGACAATCAATTCGTCTCATGGATAGAAAAGAGAGTGTCATTTATTGCTCAGGTCATTGTATATCCTGGCGAGGATGAGTTGGCAGCACTCGCAGAAGGTGGATTAAGAATCCTCAGAGGTGAGGAGGAAGCTAAAACCTATGGGTGATTTGATGGATAACAGACTGACAATCATAACAGGCCACTATGGAAGCGGAAAGACTGAATTTTCTGTCAATTATTCAATTAAGTGTTTGGAATACTATTCAAAGATTATATTGGCGGATCTGGATATCGTCAATCCCTATTTCAGAAGCAGGGAAAAGGCTGATTTTCTAAATAAGTTAGGGATTAGAGTCATAGGCAGCAGCATGATGAATTCAAGCATGGAAATACCGGCTTTGACAGCGGACATCAACGGCGCCATCGACGACATATCTTCCAAAACCATTATGGATATTGGAGGGGATCCGGTTGGGGCGAGAGTGTTGGCCAGGTATTCAAATCAGATTAGTGTGCAGGGCTACGACATGTTTATCGTAGTCAATGCCAATAGACCTGAAACCCAAACCCTGGAAGCTGTCAAAAAATATATCAACAATATAGAGATCTCTTCTAAGCTTAAAGTATCCGGGCTGATCAATAATACACATTTGCTGAAGAGCACAAGCATCGATGATTTTTACAAAGGACACACGCTATGCCAGGAAGTCACCAAAGACACTGGGATCCCAACTGTTTACGAGGTGGCAGTACGAAGCATAGCTGAACAAATAAATGATTCGGATATCAAAATTTTTCCAATCGACCTTTATATGAGAGAAGATTGGATGAGCTAAATTTTATGGAGGTATAATATGGCAAAAGGATTGGTAACATTTAACGTAGATATATGCAAAGGCTGTGAATTATGTGTTGTGGCATGTCCGAAAAAAATAATAGAGCTGGATAAAAGCAAGATCAACGCAAAGGGTTTCAATCCGGCTCATGTTGTTGACATGGACGAGTGTATCGCTTGTGGAAACTGTGCCATCATGTGCCCGGATTCTGTCATAAGCGTAGAAAGATTATAGGGAGGGATTTAAATGGCCAAAGTATTGATGAAGGGTAATGAAGCGGTATGTGAAGCGGCAATAAGAGCGGGATGCAGATATTTTTTCGGATATCCCATAACCCCACAAAATGAAATACCGGAATACATGTCGGAAAAAATGCCAAAGGTAGGTGGTGTTTTTCTACAAGCAGAGAGTGAAGTGGCTGCCATTAATATGGTATATGGCGCAGCCGGTGCCGGTGGCAGGGTCATGACCTCATCATCCAGTCCTGGCATGGCATTGAAACAGGAGGGCATTTCATATATAGCTGGAGCGGAATTGCCCTGTGTGATTGTGAACATGATGAGAGGCGGTCCGGGTCTTGGCAGCATACAGCCTGGGCAAGCTGATTATTTTCAAGCCACAAGAGGCGGTGGAAATGGAGATTACAGACATATCGTCTATGCGCCGGCGTCTATTCAGGAAATGGTGGATATCCTGATGGAATCATTTGATATGGCGGATAAGTATAGAATACCGGTGCTTGTATTGGGTGATGGCATGATTGGTCAGATGATGGAAGCGGTTGAGTTTAAAGAGGTGGATTTAAAAGAACTGCCTCAGAAAGACTGGATCACAACCGGAACCAAAGAAAAAAGAAAACCAAATGTGATCAACTCGCTTTATCTGGAACCGGAATTGCTATATGAGCATAATCTTAGACTTGAAGCCAAGCATCGTCTGATTGAGGAGAATGAAGTCAGATATGAGGCAGTTGGACTGGAAGACGCCGAGGTTGTTTGTGTGGCATATGGCACAACATCAAGAGTTGTTAAAAACGCCATTGAAGAATTGGAAAAAGAAGGTATAAAAGTTGGGTTGATCAGACCAATCACCCTTTGGCCGTTTCCAAATGAAGCCTTTGACAAGATCAATCCAGAAGCCAAGGGCTTGCTGACTGTTGAAATGAGCATGGGGCAAATGATTGATGATGTCAAGATTGCCTCCAATGGCAGATGGAAGACAGATTTTCATGGCAAATGTGGTGGCCTTGTTCCATCACCTGCAGGCGTCATCGATGCAGTCAAAAAAATTATTGGGGGTGACAAATAATGACAACAATGGTTTATGAAAAAACAAAAGCCTTAAATGATACACAATTCCATTACTGCCCAGGCTGTACCCAT
>DMAP01000347.1 GCA_003446975.1 Clostridiales bacterium
GAGATTGACGTTATATATGAGGAGAAAAATGAATATCCAATTCTTTTGCTCGATGACGTGTTGTCAGAATTGGACAACAAACGAAAAAATTATTTGATTGAGTTCATAGACAGTATACAAACTATCATCACTTCAACAGATGATTCTGATTTGTTGGAGATTTTAAAGAACAAAGAGAAAAAAATATTTTATCTCAAAAATGGAGAAATAATAAGGATAATAGAATAGAGGTGGAAGATGACAGATAATAAAAGAAGTTACGGGGCTGATCAGATACAGGTTTTAGAGGGTCTGGATCCAGTTAGGAAAAGACCCGGCATGTATATAGGATCAACAGGACCGAGAGGTTTGCACCATCTGGTATATGAAATAGTAGACAACTCTGTGGATGAGGCGTTGGCTGGTGCTTGTGATACTATCAGCGTTGAGATTTTTGAAGACAACTCAGTCAGAATCGTTGACAATGGCAGTGGCATCCCTGTTGAAATTCATCCAAAAACAGGAAAATCAACTGTCGAAACGGTGCTGACAGTGTTGCATGCCGGAGGAAAGTTCAACTCTGATGCATACAAAGTGTCGGGAGGTCTTCATGGCGTAGGCATGTCGGTGGTAAATGCTCTTTCAGAGTGGTTGAAGGTCGAGGTTCATCGGGATGGAAAAATATACCAGCAGTCTTTTGAAAGAGGGAAACCAACAACAGAGCTAACACAGACAGGCACTACAAAACTCAAAGATACAGGTACTATTATAGAATTCAAGCCAGATTACCAGATTTTTGAAGAGATTAATTTTGATTATTCAACACTTCAATATAGACTGAGAGAAATGGCATTTTTAAATAAAGGGATTAATATAAGCATCACTGATAGAAGAAATGGACAGAATAAGGACAAGTTCCACTACGAAGGCGGTATCAAGGAATTTGTTGAATATCTGAATAAAAAGAAAAACCCAATCCATACCAAGGTAATCTATTCAGAGGGACAAAAAGACGGCAATATCGTTGAAGTAGCAATACAATATACAGATTCGTACAGCGAAAGCATATACTCTTTCGCCAACAATATCAACACTCATGAAGGTGGAACTCATTTGAGTGGATTTAAAGCTGCCATTACAAGAGTTTTCAATGATTATGCAAGAAAACACAACCTGATTAAGGAGAAGGAAGAAAATCTGACAGGTGAAGATATAAGAGAAGGAATGACAGCCATCTTATCGGTTAAATTGACAGAACCGCAATTTGAAGGACAAACCAAAACAAAACTTGGAAACAGTGAAATGAGAGGAATTGTTGAGTCACTTGTCAATGAGTCCCTAAACATATTTTTAGAGGAAAATCCAAAAGATGCCAAAATCATTGTGGATAAGGCACAAAAATCGGCAAAGGCTAGAGAGGCTGCCAGAAAAGCGCGGGAGCTAACTAGAAGAAAAAATGTACTTGAAGGTCTTTCACTTCCGGGGAAGCTTTCTGACTGTTCGGAAAAAGATGCGGAAAAGAGTGAAATCTTCCTGGTTGAGGGAGATTCTGCCGGTGGTTCGGCCAAACAAGGGAGAGACAGAAGAACACAGGCAATATTGCCCCTTAGAGGAAAGATATTGAATGTTGAAAAAGCAAGACTGGACAGGATTCTAAATTATGCGGAGATTGGGATGATGATTACTGCATTTGGTTGTGGAATTGGTGAAGAGTTTGACATATCCAAGATAAGGTATGGGAAAATAATCATCATGACAGATGCCGATGTTGACGGAGCACACATCAGAACGCTACTCCTCACTTTTTTCTACAGATATATGAGACCATTGATAGACAATGGCAACATATACATTGCACAGCCGCCTTTATACAAGGTCAAACATGGGAAAAACGAATATTATGTCTATACAGACAAGGAACTGGAGAAACTGGTTGACGAAGTGATAGGAAGAGATAACAAATATACACTCCAGCGCTACAAAGGTTTGGGAGAGATGAATCCTGAACAGCTTTGGGAAACCACCATGAACCCTGAGACAAGAATAATGCTAAAGGTTGAAGTTGAGGATGTTCTTGAAGCGGATGAAACCTTTACGACACTTATGGGTGATAAGGTGGAGCCAAGAAGGGAGTTCATCGAGAAAAATGCTAAATACGTTAAAAACATCGACATATAATCTGGAGGCGTGAAATGGATAATAACTTAACAAACTATGACAAGGTTATCCCTATCAATATAGAAAAAGAAATGAAAAAATCATATTTGGATTATGCCATGACAGTCATTGTAAGTCGTGCATTGCCAGATGTGAGAGATGGATTGAAACCTGTCCACAGAAGAATACTCTATGCCATGAGTGAGTTGGGTGTGACACCTGACAAACCGCATAGAAAGAGTGCCCGTATTGTCGGGGATGTGCTTGGTAAATACCATCCTCATGGTGATACGGCGGTTTATGATGCGATGGTAAGATTGGCTCAGGATTTCTCCACCCGATATCCATTGGTGGATGGGCATGGAAACTTTGGTTCAGTTGATGGAGACAGTGCGGCTGCCATGAGGTATACGGAAGCAAGAATGTCAAAAATAACCATGGAAATGCTCAGAGACATCACCAAAGAAACGGTCAATTTCAGGTTTAATTTTGACGAATCACTGAAAGAGCCTGTTGTTTTGCCTAGCAGATACCCCAATTTATTGGTGAACGGATCTAATGGAATCGCCGTAGGTATGGCCAGCTCCATTCCACCTCATAATCTTGGTGAGGTTATTGACTGTACCATCGGTTATATAGACAATCCAGAAATAACAATTGATGAAATGTTAAAATATGTAAAGGGACCAGATTTTCCAACAGGTGCAGAAATTATCGGAAAGGATAATATCAGAAGCGCTTATAGAACAGGTAGGGGAAAAGTAAGAGTAAGGGCAGTTTCAAAAATAGAAGAGATGAAAAACGGGAAGACTCGGATCTTAATATCTGAGATTCCTTACCAGGTCAATAAAGCCAGACTCATTGAAAAAATAGCGGAACTCGTCAGAGACAAGAAAATTGATGGCATCACCGACTTGAGAGACGAAAGTGACAGAACCGGGATGAGAATTGTAATAGAAATCAAAAAAGATTACAATCCCAATATTCTACTTAATAATCTCTACAAGCATACACAATTGCAGGATACCTTCAGCATTATCATGATTGCACTAGTGGATAATGAGCCAAAGGTTCTAAACCTCAAAGAGATGATACATTATTATGTTATGCATCAAAAAGAGGTAATCACCAGGAGAACACAGTACGATTTGAGCAAAGCAGAAGCAAGAGCCCATATTTTGGAAGGTCTAAAAATCGCACTGGACAATATTGATGAGATTATAGACATTATCAGAGCATCATACAACGATGCCGAGATAAAATTGATGGACCGGTTCAATCTTTCTGAAGTACAGGCTAGAGCCATTGTGGATATGAGGCTTAGAAGACTGCAGGGTTTGGAGAGGGAAAAACTGGATATTGAGTATGCAGAATTGCTCCAGATGATAAACCGCTACAAGGAAATACTAGCCAATGAAAAATTGTTGATGCATATCATTAAGGAAGAACTGAGTGAAATCAAGGATAAATACAATAATAAAAGAAGGACTGTCATTAAAGCTGATGAAGATGAAATCAATATTGAAGATCTGATTGAAGTGGAAGAGGTGGCCATAACAATAACAAAACATGGATATGTCAAAAGGTTGCCTGAGGACACTTACAGGATTCAAAAGAGAGGTGGAAAAGGCATTATCGGATTATCCACCAGAGAGGGAGACTATGTCAAAGACATTGTCATAACTTCAACCCACGATTATCTATATTTCTTCACGAATAGGGGAAAGGTCTATAAAATAAAAGCCTATGAGATACCCGAAGCGAAGAGACAGGCCAAAGGAACCGCCATTATCAACCTATTGCCAATCGAAGCAGGAGAAAAGGTCACTAAGGTTATATCCGTC
This sequence comes from Clostridiales bacterium, assembly GCA_003446975.1. GTDB lineage: Bacteria > Bacillota > Clostridia > Tissierellales > Dethiosulfatibacteraceae > 38-11. The sequence goes on from DMAP01000347.1 coordinate 3,981, forward strand.
AAGGATGATAAAAACACTGATGATGAACTGATTTTCTGTACGAAACTTGGAAAAATCAAAAAAACTAAAATCAGTGAATTTGACAATATTAGAAAATCAGGCATTATTGCCATAAAACTTGTTGATGGCGATGAACTTATTGGCGTCAGTCAAATTATTGGCGAGGAAGAAGACATTTTCATTGTCAGTCAAAAAGGCAAGGCTATTCGATTCAATGAGGATGAAGTCAGATCCATGGGAAGAACGGCTACCGGCGTCAGAGCCATTTCACTAAACAAAGATGACAGCATTGTCAGCATGAGCATCATTACAGAAGAAAAAGAGATATTTATCCTGAGTGAATTGGGATACGGAAAGATGACAAAGACAAACCTATATCGGGCTCAGTCAAGGGCCGGAAAAGGAGTCAAGACATACAAAATAACCAAAAAAACCGGTGATATTGTGGGTGCGCAGATTCTTGAGAAAGAAGATGAAGTTATGATTATCAGCAAGGATGGAGCTATCATAAGAATGAGTGCCACTGAAATTTCGACCATGGGAAGAGCAACACAAGGCGTGAGAATTATGAAGCTCAACGATGGAGACAGAGTGGTGTCTTTGGCCAAAATAGTTATGGAAGAGGAATAAGGAGGGTATGTATGTCTTTTCAAATCGAAAAATTCATTGAGGACAAAAAAGTCAGAATTGTACCGGTAGGTGATCTGGATATTGTAAATTCCAAAGGTTTCAAAGACGAAGTGTTAAAGCTAATGGATGAGAATCAAGAAATTCTCATAGACGGTGAAAAACTGGACTATATGGATAGTACCGGATTAGGTGTTTTGATAAGTCTATATAAAAAGGCAAAAAGCACAAATTCGAAGCTCCGTCTGACCAAACTGAAACCAAATATCTACAAGTTACTTGACATAACAGGCCTGAACAATGTTTTTGAGATTATATAGGTGGCAATATGAAAGACATTATACAACTACGAATACCTAAGAATTCCAACTATATTGGCATTAGCCGAATGACAGCGGCTTCAATTGGAAGCAGGATGAATTTCAATATTGATGATATTGAGGATATCAAGGTTATTGTTTCGGAAATCAGTATTTTTTTCATCAATTATCTTACGGAAAACCAAAATGGATTTGAGTTTGAATTTCATATCCATAATGATAGACTTGAAATAGATTTTGCCGACTTGAATACCGGTGATTTAATTGTCGATGAAAATGATTTGAGCTATATGATTATTCAAAGCTTATCCGATGATTTCCATATGGATATTGTGAATAACAGAGCGAAAATAATTAAGAATTTAGACAGACAGGTTTAAAGATGGATTATGATAAGAACATTAAAAACCATGGGTTGTTTTTGGCTTATCATCAAGACAAAAGCGACATTGAACTAAGAAATAGAATTTTTGAAGAGTATATGTATCTTGCAGAAATCATCTCTCGGAAATACATCAACAAGGGGATAGAGTACGATGATTTGTATCAGATTGCTTCAATTGGCTTGCTATATGCCATAGAAAGATTTGATATAGAGAGAGGCTATGAGTTTTCCAGCTTTGCTACACCTACGATACTGGGCGAAATCAAGAAGTACTTCAGAGACAAAAGCTGGACCATGAAGATGCCAAGACGCATTCAGGAGCTTTCTAAAAAAATTACCCTGGCCAAGAATGAACTATTTCAGGAAAGACAGGCACCTCCAACCGTTAATGAGCTTGCAGCGTATCTATTGGTTTCGGAGGAGGATGTGCTGGAGGCCATGGAGGCTGGCAGATCATTCAATATGAAGTCTCTGGACATCAATTTGGACAACGGATTGGAAAACAGCGAAGTCAGTCTTTTTGACGTAATAGGGGAAGAGGACTATCAATTCAGTCAGTTTGAAGACAAGGACTTTGTGGATAGTGTCATGGAGAAATTGAATCCCTTAGAAAGAGAGATTATTAACAAAAGATACATAACAGACGAAAAAACACAGGTAGAGATCTCTTTGGAGCTGAATGTATCCCAGGTCACAGTCTCAAGAATCGAGAAAAAAGTCCTTGAAAAGTTCAAACTAGAGTATGAAAAACTATAGATTCCTTAAGGTTAGACTTAAGGAATTCTTAATTTGATTGATAATGAGTTGTTATATAAGGTATAATGATTTATCAGAAAAAGATTTAGATATCAATTAATAGATCAATTTTTCTCAAGGAGGAGCAACTATGGCAAAACAGAGCAAAGCGAAGATATTTGGCATCATTGTAGTATTGTTTTTGGTTTTTGGAATCAGTACTTTCAGCAGCTTGATATCTTTTCTAGGGGACTATAGATGGTTTCAGGAGTTGGGTTACACAGGGACTTTTCTCACAAAACTTAGAACACAATTGATAATCGGATTACCTGTTTTTGTTGTGATTTACGTGCTGTCAAATTTCTATCTGACCACCCTCAAGAAGAAATACATAAAAGAGATGTCGCTGGTTATAGAGAAGCAGATTGAAAAGAAGATCAAGCTTGGAATACGAGGTGCTTCTGTGCTGCTGGCATTGTTCTTTTCGGTTTCAGTCACCAGCAATCTTTGGATAGAGACGCTTGCTTTCATCAATGGGCAACCCTTTAATGTGGGGGATCCGATTTTTGGCAATGACATTTCATTCTATGTTTTCAGATTACCTTTCATTACAGGCATACTCAGTCTCTTAATGTCTCTTCTGTTTTTCGTCATCCTAATCAATGTGGTTTTCAATATGATTCTGATTACCTCCAAGACGACAACCAAAATGGGATCAGATGAGAAGATTATTGATTTCAGCGGTTACGGAAGAAAAGGCAAGAATGTGGTTGAGTTATTGGACAAGAAAATGGTGATGAACATACTCAATCAAATCGCCATATTTGGTGCGGCTTTTCTTCTTCTACTATCCATACAGTTCTGGCTCAGAACGTTTGATGTTCTCTATTCAACCAGGGGTGAGGTGTTTGGAGCAGGCTACACCGATATACTCATAACACTCAATCTTTACAGGATTTTGGCCGTATTCTGCGTTGTAGGGGCGGTCACGTTCTTTATAGGTGCGAAGAAAAAAAATGTCGTCTTAGCAGCGGCAATACCCGTTTTACTGATCATCATATCCATACTTGGTGGTGTTGCCAGCGCGGCAGTTCAAAGCTTTATCGTTTCGCCTGATGAAATCTCCAAGGAAAGACAATATCTCGAGCATAACATCGCCTATACAAGAATGGCCTATGGTCTTAATGACATTACGGAAATCAACTATGATGTGAATTACAATCTGACAGCTAGGGATATTCAGAACAACATGGATATAATTGAGAATATAAGAATAAATGACTACACGCCTATCGGCCAGGTCTACAATCAGATTCAGGTCATCAGACCCTATTATGTCTTCAATGATATAGATATTGACCGCTATATGATAGATGGAAAATACACACAGGTTTTTTTATCAGCTAGAGAGCTTGATCAGGCGCGGATAGATTCCCAGGCCCAAAATTGGATCAATCTCGTCCTTAAATACACCCATGGCTACGGATTAGCCATGTCCAATGTCAATACAGTCACACCTGAGGGACAACCTGTACTCAGGGTAAGGGATATACCGCCAAGAACAGAGTCTGACTTGCTGATTACCAGGCCTGAGATTTATTTTGGCGAAAAAACCAACTCCTATATTATTGTCAATACAGATGAGGAGGAGTTTGATTATCCTTCAGGTTCCGACAATGCCATGACTTTTTATGAAGGGGAAGCCGGTATCAAAATGACGTTTTTAAATAGGTTGCTGTTCACTATCAGACAAGGAGATATCAGGATTCTCATATCAAACAACATCAATGAGGACAGTAAGATTGTACTTCACAGAAATATTGTTGAAAGAGTCAATAAGATAGCGCCTTTCCTAGCTTATGGCCATGATCCATATATGGTGGTCAACCAGGAGGACGGAAGGATTTATTGGATTCTGGAAGGTTTAACACACGATGACAAGTATCCTTATTCAACTCCCTATAGAGGCGCATTCAACTATATCAGAAATTCAGTCAAGGTTGTGATTGATGCCTATAACGGCACAACAGACTTTTACATTGTAGATGATAGCGATGCATTGATCAACACATACCGCCAGATATTTCCTGATCTCTTTAAGGACATCAGCGATATGCCGGAAGGACTTAGATGCCATCTAAGATATGCACAGGATTATTTTGACATACAGGCTGAAATGTACAGGACTTATCATATGACCAATCCGGTTGTGTTTTTCGGGAAAGAGGATCTTTGGGAAATATCACGGGAGAAGTATATGGATCGTGTTCAAACCGTAGAATCTAACTATCTGATGTTTAAAGTACCGGGTGAGGAAAGTGTTGAGTTCCTGATTTCTGTTCCTTATTCGCCCGTAGGAAGAAACAACATGTCTTCCCTGCTGGTAGGCAGAAACGACGGTGATGATTACGGAGAGCTGATGATTTACAGATTCCCAAGAAATGAGAATATTCCAGGCCCAAATATGATAGAATCAAGAATCGACCAGGAATCAGAGATTTCACCACAGCTGACACTTTGGTCGCAGGAAGGCTCAAATGTCTTGAGAGGAAATCTACTGGTTATACCGATAGAACAGTCACTGCTCTATGTGGAACCCATTTATCTGCAGTCTAGTGGTGAAAATGCTTTACCGGAAATGCAAAGAGTCATTGTCGCCTATGGAGATAGGATTGTTATGGAAAGGACTTTAGCAGGCGCTCTCAACAGAATATTTGGCGATGTCATTGAAGATCCTGATGGAGGCGAAAATGGTGGTGGCATTGATGACAAGACCATCGTTGAGTTAATTGGAGAAGCCAACAGTCTGTTTAGTGAATCACAGGAAGCGTTGAAAAATGGTGAGTGGACCAGATATGGACAGTTAATCGAGCAGCTGAGGGTAGTGCTTGAGAGACTGGACGCCTTGCAGGAATAAATATCGTCTAATAAATAGAGATACAATTCTAAAAAAGAATTGTATCTTTTTCTTTTAAAAAATTTAATCATTTCAAAACCAACTCACTGACTGATCAGTAAATCTATAAATTCATCGTTTGATACTTTATTGAAATAGTGTCCAATATCAATTGGGGATAGTCTCGCTTCCAGGTCTAGTTTATTTAACCTAGCACCCACCAACATGGTTTCAAGCTTTTCAAGGTCTTCAGAAGTGAAGAAATCACCAAAAATCTTTAGTTCACGTATGTATCCTTTTTCAATATTCAACTTGACATTGATGATGCCACATTCAAACTTGGCAGTTTTTTCAGACTCATATTTGGGAGAGTTTCCCCAATTCCAATCCCAAGTACTGAAGTGACTTAGGGCTCTTTTTTCTATTCTTTCACTAATGTCATCAGACAACACCAACTCCTCTACATGACCAGTTTGCTTCAAGTAATCCAAAAGATGGTTTCTAAAAGCATATATATCCATAGGTGTCTCCATATAATCAATGAGATTGGCAACCCTGCTGCGTACAGATTTGATTCCTTTGGATTGTATTTTCAGATCTTTGACTTTCAATGCTCTGATCAGGTAATTCATATCGGCGTTATACAGGAGCGTTCCATGGTGAAGCAATCGTCCATTTTTATAGCATTGCGCATTTCCTGATATTTTTTTGTCATCAACAACAATGTCGTTTCTTCCTGACAACATGGCATTGATTCCAAGACTGTTTAAGGCACCGATGACAGGTTTTGTAAATTTCACAAAATTGTTAACATCATTGCTAAATGCTTTTTGAACAAATGAAAAATTGAGATTGCCACTGTCATGATAGACTGCACCGCCGCCAGATAGTCTTCTTGCTACAAGAATGTTTTCACTATCAACGAACTCCTTGTTCACTTCCTCAATGGTGTTTTGAAATTTTCCCACAATAATCGAGGGCATGTGGATGTAGAAAAAAACGTAGTCATCCTCTGGAGCTTCTGTCAAGAGATACTCCTCCAATGCAAAGTTATAAAACGGAACTTTATAGTCAATATTAATATATTTCATATGATTATCCTCCATAATTCATTATATTGTGCTAAAAAAACTTTTTCAATCAATACTTTAATAAAGACTGAACATCTTGACAAAACCAGCCGATTATATTAGTATAAATTAAATTAAACATCGAAACTGTGATGGAAAGCAGTAAGCAGCGTTGTTTTTATAGAGAGCTTTTGGCAGGTGAAAAAAAGCAAAATGAGCTGTTGAATCCGTTCCGGAGTATGCAAGAGTAGCAACTTGTACGTTATGGGCGTTAACCATTTGAGAGATTACATTCAATTGTAATAATTAGGGTGGTATCGCGGAAGTTATCAGTACTCTCGTCCCTTTGTTGGGGATGAGAGTTTTTATTTTTAATAAACAGGAGGTTAACATGTTAGATATTAGAAGGATCAGAAAAAACCCGGAAGAAATGAATGAGCTGCTTAAGAGAAGGAACCCCGAACTATCCATAGACCATGTGCTTTTACTCGATGAAAAGAGAAGAGAGCTCCTGCAGAAGGTAGAGGAGATGAAGGCGGAACAAAATAGAGTATCGAAAGAGATTCCTTTGCTAAAAAAAGCAGGCAAGGATGTATCAGACACTCTTGAGGAGATGAAAGAACTATCCGTCAAGATCAAGGATCTCGATGTGTTGGTCAAGGAAGTCGAGGAGGATATTAAGAATGAACTTTTAGGCATCCCAAATGCGCCCAATCCACAGGTGAAAACAGGATTTTCAGAAGAGGACAACACTGAGCTCCGAAAATGGGGCGAACCAAGGCAGTTTGATTTTGAAATAAAGGCCCACTGGGATATCGGCACGGCTTTGGATATTCTGGATTTTGAAAGGGCGGTAAAAATAACAGGAACAAGATTCTCCATGTTTAAGGGAAAAGGAGCCAAGCTTGAAAGAGCCTTGATGACTTTTATGCTTGATGTTCATACTGAGGAGCACGGATTCACAGAAATCATGCCGCCATTTATGGTCAATAGAGACAGCATGATCGGGACCGGACAGCTCCCTAAATTCGAAGAGGATATGTTCAAGGTGCCACAAAAGGATTTTTTTCTAATTCCAACAGCGGAAGTACCAGTTACCAATATCTATAGAGATGAGATTCTAGAGGAAAAGGATCTGCCCTATTACATGACCGCTTACACACCATGCTTCAGGGCTGAAGCCGGATCAGCAGGAAGAGATACAAGAGGCTTGATTCGCAACCATCAATTTGATAAAGTAGAGATGGTAATGTTGTCAAGGCCTGAGGATTCATATGAGGAATTGGAAAAGCTAACTGGTTTTGCAGAGAGAATTCTTCAGAAACTTGAATTGCCGTACAGGGTGATAGAGCTTTGCACAGGCGATATAGGGGCTGCCTCTGCCAAGACCTATGATCTTGAGGTTTGGATGCCAAGCTATGGCAGATATGTTGAAATCTCATCATGCTCGAACTTCGAGGATTACCAGGCAAGAAGAGCCAACCTGAGATACAGACCTGAGGGTGGAAAACCTGAATATCTTCACACTTTGAACGGGTCAGGTCTTGCTATCGGAAGAACCTTTGCGGCTATACTGGAAAACTTCCAGAATGAAGATGGAACAGTAACATTACCGAATGTGTTAAGGCCATATTTTGGAGGATTGGAGAAAATTGAATTCTAAAAAATATTTAAGTAAATTTACGTTTGTATTGCTAATAGCCATTCTTGCGTCATCATTCAATGGTTTCGCCACATTGGATGTGAGCAGTGACATAAGGGCCGCTGTGGTAGGTGATTCTGCAACAGGCGAGGTGTTTTATCAGTACAATGGAGATGAGACCGTTGAGATTGCCAGTGTCACGAAAATCATGACCTATCTTCTCGCTAGAGAAGCGATAGCCGAAGGAAGAGCATCATTGGATGATTTGGTGATTGTCTCAAGAAATGCGGCTACAACTGAGGGCAGTGCGTTGGGACTCAGGGAGGGTGATGAGTATGTCTTGGAGACCCTGATGAATGCGATCATGATTGCATCCGGTAATGATGCGGCGGTTGCAATAGCTGAGCATATTGCCGGAACAGAGGAAGCGTTTATTCAAGCAATGCACGACAAGGCAACTCAATTAGGCATCACTACTGCCCATTTCATCAATCCGAGCGGCATGCCTTTGGATGACGAGGAAACAGATCAAAACTTCATGTCAGCAAATGATCTGTTCAAATTGTCAGCTTATCTGTTGAATAAGTATCCAGATGTAACAGAAATCACGGTTCAAAAGGAATTCGCAATGCCGGAAAGAAATTTCCTAAGAAGCGCCACAAATCCCCTGTTAAACGAAATGGAGGGTGTGGACGGATTGAAAACCGGCTACACCGATAAGGCCGGGTTATGTCTTGTATCGACGATACCTTTCAAGGATCTGGAAGACAGCAATAAAGATAGAAGAGTTATCGCTGTTCTGATGGGTGCGCAAAGCCATGATGACAGGATTTCAAAATCCCAAGAACTTTTGGAGTACGGATACTACAATTATTTTATCGAGAAAATCGTCAAAGCTGAAGAGTTGGTTGACGAGATACTGATATCAAATGCGATTGAAGTCAATGTTCCGGTTATAGCAGGTGAGGACTATTATAAACTGGTTAAAAATGGAACCACCTTAAGAACGGTTATTGAATACCAGGAAAAAATCAGAGCCCCTTTGGAAAAGGGAGCTGTAGTCGGCAAGATGAATGTTTATCTTAATAATGAGATAATTAAGGAAATTCCGGTTCTTGTAAGTGAAAAAGTTGAAAAAGCTGGGTTCTTCACAATTTTATTCAGATATTTGGCAAATCTGCTGGGTATCTGATTACTTTGCATTAGAAAGGATCATAATATGTATCAGTTGATAGCATTGGTTTTGACGTTTATGCTCATTCCAATCCTGATTAAGTTCAAGGTTAAATTGGGATATGCCATACTAACGACAGCTATGGTGTTAGGTATGGTGTCAGGCATTGGTATAAGTTCCTTTTTTAACGCTGTATCAGGTGTTTTCACCAGTTCATCTTCACAAAATACTATACTTGTCGTTACTATGGTCAGTATTTTAGGAGGTGTCATGAAGCACTATGGTATTTTGGATGTCATAGTGGATACCATGCAAAAGGTCATTGGCAGCAAAAGAAATATTATCACAATCATTCCTGCAATGGTAGGGTTTCTGACAATACCCGGTGGTGCTATCTTATCAGCACCTTTTGTCAATCGAATAGGTGAAGAAATCGAACTGTCACCACCCAGAAGGGCTGCAATAAATCTGGTATTTAGACATTTAGCTATGTTTTTGCTGCCTTTTTCCACATCAATCATCATTGTACCGACCATACTTCCGGATTTCAGCATACCTTTTCTGATTCTCCTGAACTCTGTTTTTGTAGCAGGAATTGTGATTACCGGTTATATTATGTTTTTGAGGGATATAAGGCTAGAGCAGGTCGAAGCAAAAGAAAGAAATCTTAGGAATATTTTAAAGTTAGCCTTATATATTTCGCCTATCTATGTTTGTGTCATCATTACCGGTATTACTGGCATACCATTCTATCTCACCATGTTTTCAAGCCTATTGATTGTTTACATTTTGGGGAACAAGAAGGATTTTTTAACAACCATGGTGAAGTCGATCAATTACAAGATAGTCATAACAGTCACATCTGTTTTGATTATGCAAAGTACTATCATGAAAATGACTGACATGCTTGAAATATTCAACAATATTTTCCAAGCAAGCGACAACTTCTTTACCATCGCCCTTGTTCTTCTGATCACATCCACGTTTTTTGGATTTATGACAGGCTATAAGGTGGCGGCATTAGCCATAACGCTTCCTTTAATTGCCCAGTTGAACGTATCCTATGAGATGATTCATGTGTATGTATACATTGCGACAGGTTGTGCGTTTATTGGTTATTTTTTCTCCCCACTTCATTTATGTCAGGCATTCACGGTTCAAATAATGAATGTATCAACCCTTGATCTTTATAAGGAATACAGGTTGTATGCTCCCATATTGATTTTGATATTGGTCATATCGGCATTTGTTTTTAGCTTGGTCTTATAGTGTTTGACAAATCAAGTTCAATCATGTAAAATTTCTAGAGTAACCGTGCACCTGTAGCTCAGATGGATAGAGCGGTGCCCTCCTAAGGCATGTGCCGGAGGTTCGACTCCTCTCAGGTGCACCATTTTCATATCATAAGTCCTCAAGCAATCCTTTGATGCCGATTGCATCATGTTTGTCGTCAGACGAGTCTAATGGGAGCGTTGCTCACTACTGTTTTGGCAGTAGTGCAACATTCCCTTTCTTATTTTTAGTAGATATGCACAACAAAATTAGTCAAATTTTAATCCTTAGCTTATGATATTTTAAGTATATGGTTGTATACTTTGTCAGAATAGAAGGTTTAAAAGGAGGGCGATGGTGTATGCAGGCGTTTAATAAAATGATTGATAGTTACTTGGTATTTTGGGGCAAACAGGAAACAGGAAAACTTGACAGCACACAATCGTCACTGATATTAATAGTTAGGCAGTATTATCATTATTTAAAATTGAAAAAACAGATTAACCGAGTTTGTCAGAAAATTAATAACAATCCCTCAATAGATCTTTCCCAGGATATAGACATACAACGACTTTTTGAATTCTGGCTAGGGGTAGATGCAAATTCAATGAAGCAACGGATCGATGGTGATTATGTCAAATGTACCAAAGTGTTTATCGAAATGGTAAAGGATAGGTGGCCTGATATGGAGGATGCTTCAATTTTTCAGGCCTTGCGCAATGTATGGATTATGAATACGATACAAATTATGCATAAGATACCGGTCAAAATAACCGATGCCATATTTGCATACAGCATGTTATACCCTTTGACAGACAATTATCTAGATGATGAAAGGGTGTCTCTAATTGAAAAACAGGCGTTTGTTTTACGATTTAGAAAAAGGCTTGAGGGCTACAAAATCCATCCATTCAATTTCCATGAACAAGATATTTTTGACATGGTTGGCATGATAGAGAAAAATTTCAGTAGGACGGACCATCAGGAGGTTTTTGAAAGCCTGTTATTGATACACGAAGGTCAATGCATGAGTCTGAAACAACAATATGAAATACTGACAGAAAAACAGATACTGAAACTGTCTTTTGAAAAGGGCGCTGCATCCGTTGTTGCCGATGCTTATCTGGTTTTGGGAGAATTGAATGAGGAAGAATTAAGATTTTATACGGGCTATGGTATTGCATTGCAGCTTGCG
>DMAP01000308.1 GCA_003446975.1 Clostridiales bacterium
GACGATCAGCTTCTGAGGCCTTGACAGAATTGTTCAACGCGGCAAGAGAAGACGACGTGATGTTAGTGGCTAGGTCAGGTTACAGATCTTATGCAACACAGACCGCTTTATACAATAGTTATGTCAACAGTTACGGTCAGGAGTACGCTGATAAATACAGCGCAAGGCCTGGCACAAGTGAGCATCAGACAGGACTTGCAATGGATATAACCGCTGAAAGCATCAATTTTCAGTTGGATGATAGCTTTGGTAAAACGAAAGAGGGATTATGGCTTGCTGATAATGCCCATCGATATGGATTTGTCATCAGATATCCTGAGGGTATGGAGGGTATAACAGGTTATTTCTATGAACCGTGGCATGTACGATATCTAGGCGTAAGACTTGCAACTAATATTTATAAAAGCGGACTCACACTGGAAGAATATTACATAAATCTGGAAAACAATTAGAATGAAAAAATAAAAAGAGGTATATTTTGAATCTAGTAAATGTAAGGGATTTATATAAATCATATGGTGATAAGACATTGTTCGACCATATTTCCTGGAACATCAACGAGGGCGATAAAATTGGCCTTTTGGGAATTAATGGGACAGGGAAATCAACATTGCTTCGAATCATAGTCGGTCAGGAGCATTATGAAGGTGGAGAGGTCAATGTACTAAATGGCATTAGGGTTGAATATTTGAGCCAGAATCCATCTTTCAGTGAAGAAAGCTCTATATTAGATCAGATTTTTAAAAGCGACACACGAGAAATCAAGATTTTAAAGGAATATGAAAAAACTCTATACGATATAGATAAGGGTGAAAAAAATCTTTTGGGAAAATTGACGAAACTTCAGAATGAAATGGATTTGAATAATCTGTGGAGTTATGAAAGCGAGATCAAGAGTATTCTAACAAAATTGAATATTACCGATTTCAATGAAAAAATCAGGAATCTCTCAGGTGGACAGAAAAAGAGAGTGGCTTTGGCTACAGCCCTTTTAACGAAGTGTGATTTACTTGTATTAGATGAACCAACCAATCATATGGATGGTGAAATGACTGATTGGTTGGAAAGATATTTGAATGAAAGAAAGGGTTCGTTGGTGATGGTGACACATGATAGGTATTTTTTAGACAGGGTGACCAATCACATCGTCGAGTTGGACAATGGCAATCTGTTTAAGTACGATGGGAATTATTCCTATTTTGTTGAGAAGAAAATAGAACGTCATGACATGGATAAGTCCAACAGGATTAAGACTGAAAAGCTTTTCAAAAAAGAACTGGAGTGGATTAGAAAAGGCGCAAGAGCGAGGACGACAAAACAGAAAGCCAGAATAAGCAGATTTGATGATCTAAGATCAAATATTGGTCGTGAGACAGTGGAAAATCTCGAAATCACGGCCGCAACTACAAGGTTAGGCAGAAGTGTCATCACGCTGGATAATATCTCCAAATCCTTTGACAAAAAAACACTCATAAGCAATTTCAGCTATATTGTTAAAAGACAAGATAAAATTGGTATTGTGGGGGCAAACGGGTCTGGAAAATCCACATTGCTTAAGATGATTTTGAATCAAATCCCGCCCGATGATGGTGAAGTGAGAATTGGAAAAACTGTAAAAATAGCATATTTCTCTCAAGAAAATGAGTCTCTGGATGAAAGCCTTAGGGTTATCGATTATATTCGTGAGTCAGGAGAATTTTTATTATCCACCAATGGGGAACGCATATCAGCTTCAAAAATGCTTGATAGATTTTTGTTTTCAGGTGCGATACAACACAATTATATTGAGAGGCTTTCAGGAGGCGAGAAACGAAGATTGTACTTGCTGAAATCTTTGATGGAAGCACCAAATGTAATTTTGTTGGATGAGCCCACCAATGATTTGGATATAACCACACTTACTATACTGGAAGATTATCTGGACGATTTTAATGGGGCAATTATCATTATTTCGCACGATAGATATTTTTTAGATCGTGTCTGCAATATGATCATATCCTTTGAGGGGGACGGCAAACTAGCTGTTCATACAGGCAATTATACAGAATATCTTAAGAAGAGAAAAATAGAGGAACCCAATCTAGATACAGAAGTAGAAAATAAAGCAAATGCATACAAGGCGAACAAACCCCAAAAACTAAAATTGTCCTACAACGAACAGGTTGAGTACGAAGAAATAGACGATGTTATTGAAGACATGGAACGCAGTATAAGAGAAATAGAGAGTAAGATGGAAACTAATGCTGACAATTATGTCATGCTTCAGGATTTGTTGAAGGAAAAAGAGATTTTGGATCAGGAGTTAATTAATAAATACAAAAGATGGGATTATTTGAACGAGTTAGTTGAAAAAATAACGCAACAATAAGGAATCCCGATTGTTGCGTTATTTTTTGTGAATTTTTTCATTTATAAAAGGAAGATATTCCTTTTTTCGCATTCAATTTTCATATCAGTGGGCCAGATAGAAGCTTGGACCTCACCAATATGCGCTTTTCTTAAAAAGAACAAGCACAATCTGGATTGGCCTATGCCACCGCCAACAGTAAATGGCAACTGGTCATTCAATATCATCCGGTGATATTCCAGGTTTTTTCTATCAACATCGCCGGTCAACATTAGTTGCTTTTCAAGGGTGTCTTTATCAACTCTAATCCCCATTGATGATATTTCCAATCCTAGATCCAACACAGGATTCCAAAGTATTATGTCGCCATTCAGATTCCAATCATCATAATCGGGGGCTCTACCATCATGTTTTGTGCCGGATGTCAATTCATTGCCTATACCAATAATAAAAACAGCACCATACTCCTTTGCGGATTCATATTCCCTGCGTTTCGGCGAAAGGTGAGGATATTTATCCTCAAGTTCCTGAGCAGTAACATAGGTTATAGAATCAGGCAGCAAGGATGAAAAGCAAGGATATTCATTCACAACGTAATTATCGAGTTCTTTAAGACTACCATATATCTTGTCTACTGTTTCTTTAAGATATTCGACGGTTCGATTTTCTTTAGAAATGATTTTTTCCCAATCCCATTGGTCTACATAAATCGAATGGATATTGTCCAGTTCTTCGTCTCTTCTGATGGCATTCATATCAGTATACAAACCATTATGAATATCGAAGCCATATTTATGTAGAGCCATTCTTTTCCATTTTGCTAGAGACTGGACAATCTCCACTTTCTTTTCATATAGGTCTTTTACCGTGAAACCCACCGGTCTTTCATAGCCATTCAGATTGTCATTGAGGCCAGTCTCGGGGGCAACAAAGAGCGGAGCGGATACTCTGGTGAGGCTTAGTTGCTCAGCCAGACTATTTTCAAAAAAATCTTTTATTTTCTTAATTGCGACTTCTGTTTCCAATACATTGAGTATTGGATTGTAGTCTCTAGGATATAATATTTTTTCCGACATGTTTTCCTCCAACCAAATCATACTAAACATTATAGTACAATCATAGGATATTACAACAATTATTTGATTGTTTTTGATCTTTGGATGAAAATGGAAACAAAAAATCATTGATATTAACGGTTTTTATGTTATAATGATTAAATGACTTACCGGGTAAGTTTATTTCTAATGTTAGTGATTATACTCAGGTAAAATATAAAATCAAGGATAAATATGTGCTTAAATGCAAGGAGGAACTAAATGGCCAAGGTAATTGGGAAAGAAAAAAACATCGTTTCAATAGAATTTGACATACCTAAGGATAAATTTGAGGAAAATGTTCAAAAGGCTTATTTGAAAATGAGAGGAAAGATCAACATTCCTGGTTTTAGAAAAGGTAAAGCACCACGAAAAATTATTGAGTTGAATTATGGCAAGGGTGTTTTTTATGATGAAGCGCTGGATTTGGCTTTGCCGGATGCCTATGAGGCAGCTCTTCTGGAGCTTAAATTAGATCCAATCAACAAGCCTAGAATTGACATAAGTGAATTTGAAGAAGGTAAGGACATTATTATTTCAGCCCAAGTTGAAGTTATTCCGGATGTTATATTACCGGAAATCCAAGATATAGAAGTCGAGAATATTGTTTATGAAGTTACTGAAAATGATGTCGATGAAGCTTTGAGGAATATGCAGTCGCAGAATGCAAGGGTAATCAACGTGGAGGATAGACCCGTTGCAATCGGCGATACAGTGCTCATTGATTATTCGGGTTTTCTTGGTGATGAGCAGTTTGAAGGCGGAACCGCTGAAAAGCATTCATTGGAAATAGGTTCCAATACATTTATACCAGGTTTTGAAGAGGGGCTGATTGGGAAAAACCTAGGTGAAGATGTGGAAATCAATGTTACATTTCCTGAAGAATACCATTCATCGGATTTAGCAGGCAAGGAAGTCGTTTTTAAAGTCAAGATCAATGAAATCAAGGCAAAAGAGTTGCCTGAGTTAGATGATGAGTTTGCCAAGGATGTCAGCGAATTTGATTCGTTGGAAGCGCTCAGAGCTGATACCAAGCAAAGCATGATGAAAAAAGCCAGCGACAGTGAGTTGATAGCTAGGCAAAATGCATCTGTTGCAGCTTATGTGGAAGCTAGCAAGGTAGATGTTCCAGACATTCTTGTTGAAAAGGAAATAGACTATCAGATTAAGAATTTTGAACAACAAATGAGTATGCAGGGAATCAATATTGAGGACTATTACAAGATGATTGGCTCAAACATGGATGGGTTGAGAGATAGTATTAGACCACAGGCTATGGTAAGTGCAAAATCAGAATTGGTTATTGAGAAACTTACAGCCGAGAAAGATTTTGATATTAGCGATGAAGAAATTGATACAGAGCTTGAAAAACTGGCAAAATCATATAGAATAGAGGAAGAGGACAAAATAAAAGAGTTTAAAGAAAATCTTAAGGAACAAAGCCTAGAATATCTTAAAGGCAATATCCAAAGAAGAAAAGCGATTGAGTATATTGCCGCTAATGTAAGATTAGTAGATAAAAAAGAGGTTTCTGAAGATAAAGAAGAAACTGACAACAACTAACGGAGGTGGATTAAATGCCATTGATACCTTATGTAATTGAACAAACAGGTAGAGGAGAGAGATCTTATGATATCTACTCAAGACTGTTAAAAGAAAGAATCATATTTCTAGGTGAGCAGGTAAATGATGTTACCGCCAGCCTTATAGTAGCACAATTGCTGTTTCTGGAAGCAGAGGATCCTGATAAAGATATTCAGATTTATATCAATAGTCCTGGAGGATCTATAACGTCTGGTTTTGCCATATATGACACCATGCAATACATTAAACCGGATGTTTCCACCATATGCATAGGAATGGCGGCAAGTATGGGTGCTTTCCTGCTGGCTGCTGGAAAGAAAGGCAAGAGATTTGCTTTGCCTAATGCGGAAATAATGATACATCAGCCATCAGGCGGATCTCAGGGACAAGCAACGGACATAGAGATTCAGGCAAGAAGAATACTGAAGATGAAAGCGGATCTGAATAGAATTTTTGCAGAGAATACAGGTCAGTCAATAGAAAGAGTCTCGAGGGATACAGAAAGAGATCATTTCATGACAGCGGAAGAAGCTAAAATCTACGGATTGATAGATGAAGTCATAACAAGAAAATAAAGGAGTGCTGTCATGTCAAAAAATGATGACAAGCAGCTTAGGTGTTCATTTTGCGGAAAGACTCAGGATCAGGTAAAAAGACTGATTGCCGGACCAAATGTTTATATCTGCAATGAATGTGTTGAGTTGTGCAAAGAAATTATAGACGAGGAAATTGATTTTTTGGAGGATGAAGAGTTTAAAAATCTTCCGAAGCCTAAAGAAATCAAGGAATTCCTAGATAAATATGTAATTAAGCAAGATGAGGCTAAAAAGGCCTTGGCTGTTGCTGTTTATAATCATTATAAGAGAATCAACAAGACCAAGAAGAACAAGAGTGTTGAACTGCATAAGACAAATATTCTGGTGCTTGGACCTACCGGATGCGGTAAAACCTATATGGCACAGATACTAGCCAAGATGCTCAAAGTACCTTTTGCAATTGCAGATGCCACATCTTTAACAGAGGCGGGGTACGTTGGCGAAGATGTCGAGAATATTATTTTGAGACTCATCCAAGCAGCGGATTATGATATTGAGACTGCTGAACGAGGAATCATATATATTGATGAGATTGATAAAATCGCTAGAAGAGGCGACAATCCTTCCATCACAAGAGATGTTAGCGGAGAAGGTGTGCAACAGGCACTCCTGAAGATTTTAGAAGGAACTGTGGCTAACGTACCTCCACAAGGAGGAAGAAAGCATCCACATCAGGAATTTATTCAGATCGACACAACAAATATTCTTTTTATTCTTGGAGGCGCATTCGATGGTCTCGATAAAATAATCCAAAAAAGAATAGGCAAAAAGGCAATGGGATTTGGTTCTGATGTTAGCAGCAATAAAGAAAAATCATTTAGCGAGATGATTGCACATGTTGAACCACAGGATTTGCTGAGATATGGGCTAATTCCAGAGTTTGTTGGCAGGATGCCTATGATTGTCACTCTGGGAGAGTTGGACGAAGAAGCACTGATCCAAATAATGACAACTACCAAAAATAGCTTATTGGACCAATATAAAGAGTTGTTTAGAATTGATGGTGTAGAACTTGAAATTGAAAAGGGTGCACTGGAAGCCATAGCCAAACAAGCTATGCAGATTAAGACAGGAGCTAGGGGCTTAAGAGGAATTCTGGAAAAGGTTATGACTGAAATAATGTATGAAATTCCATCCAGGGATGACATAGAAAAATGCATAATAACCAAAGAAACCATAGTTAATAATATGGAGCCTACATTGGTACTTAACTCAAAAACAAAGAAGAGAAAAGACAATGATGAAGCAAACATTTTGAAAAATGCCTGAAACAAGGCATTTTTTCAGTTGAATTGACTGACGAATACTGATACAATGACAATGCAAAAAAATAATAGATTGGAGTCGATGAATATGACAGTAAGTTACACAATTAATAAAAGAACATTACCTTTGATTCCTTTAAGAGGGATGCATATATTCCCCGGTATGGTTATTCACTTTGATGTGGGAAGGGAAAAATCTGTCAATGCGTTGGAAGAGTCCATGATAAAGGATTCTATGATTTTTCTAACAGCACAAAAAGATGCAAATATAAACAATCCAGATCTTGACGATTACTTTAGCTTTGGTGTGGTATGCAAGGTCAAACAGATGCTTAAGATGCCTGGAGATAATATAAGGGTGCTTGTGGAAGGATTGTCAAGGGGGAGAATCATAGAAGTCCTTGAAGATGAAGCATCTTACATAAAGGTGACAATAGAGGAGTACAATTATTTGGACGAGAGCTTGGCTATTGATGAAAAGACCGATGCGATGATGAGACTGATTAAAGAGTCTTTCGAGGATTATTGCAGCATTAACACAAAAATACCAGATGATGCAATTGTATCGGTCAATGAAATTGAGAATCCAGAGCGATTGTCTGACATTATTGTTTCATACATATTTCTTAAACCGGCTCAAAAACAAGAGCTTCTTGAAACACTCAATCCATTTGAAAGATTGGAGAAACTTGATGTTTTGATAAATCAGGAAATAAAGGTTATTGAGTTGGAAGAATCAATCAGCCAAAGAGTTCGAAAACAAATAAATCAGTTTCAAAAAGAATATTATTTAAAGGAACAGATGAAAGCGATACAAAAAGAATTGGGCGAGGATTCTGACATCATCAGTGAGGTTGAAGAATATTTTGAAAAGATAAAAAAAGCAAAAATGCCTAAAGAAGCTAGAGAAAAAGCAGAAAAAGAAGCTGAAAGACTGATGAAAATCAACATGTCTTCACCTGAAGCAGGCGTTATACGAACTTATTTGGATTGGTTGATTGATTTGCCTTGGAACAAGTCTACCAAAGATAACAAAGATATCTCTTTTGCTAGAAAGGTTTTGGAAGAGGACCATTATGGATTGGAAGATGTCAAAGAAAGAATACTGGAATTTTTAGCTGTGAGGCAACTAAATGCAAGAATGAAAAGTCCAATTATCTGTCTGGTGGGTCCTCCTGGAGTCGGCAAGACTTCTATTGCCAAATCAATATCGAGGGCTTTGGACAGAAAGTTTATTCGAATGTCTCTAGGAGGTGTTCGAGATGAGGCTGAAATCAGAGGACACAGAAGGACCTATATTGGAGCGATACCTGGTAGAATAATAACCAACATATCAAAAGCCAAATCTAATAATCCGGTATTTTTGTTTGATGAAATTGATAAACTGGCCAGTGATTTCAGAGGTGATCCAGCATCAGCTTTGCTTGAGGTTTTAGACCCGGAACAAAACAGTACCTTTACCGACCATTACCTTGAGACACCTTTTGATTTGTCTAGAGTCATGTTTATAACAACAGCCAACACCACATCCACTATACCGAGACCATTGCTTGATAGGATGGAAATAATTGAGATTTCCGGATATACGGATGAAGAGAAATTGGAGATTGGCAACAGATATCTTCTGCCAAAACAACTGGAAGAGCATAATCTTACTGCTAAGCAAGTTCGTATATCAGAAAACACATTGATTGGTATCATTCAAAAATACACTCGTGAGTCTGGTGTCAGAAGCTTGGAAAGAAAGATTGGAAGTATCATCAGAAAATCCGCCGTAAGGATTGTAGAGCAAGGCTTGAAGTCTGTTACCATCACGCAGAAAAACCTGGAGACGTATCTGGGAATTCCTAGATTCAGATATGATGCCGCTAATACCAGCGATGAGATTGGTGTAGCGACAGGACTGGCATGGACAGCAGTGGGTGGTGAGACCTTGTTCATAGAAGTGAACCTAATGAACGGAGAAGGTAAAATTCAGTTGACCGGTAAGCTTGGTGATGTCATGAAAGAGTCTGCTCAAGCAGGTTTGAGTTATATCAGAGCTCATATGGAAGTGCTTGGTGTTGATGAGGCCTTCTATAAAAAGAAAGATATTCATATACATGTTCCTGAAGGAGCAATTCCAAAAGACGGTCCATCTGCAGGCATAACAATGGCAACAGCAGTCGTGTCGGCATTGACGAACATTCCAGTTCGAAGAGATGTTGCCATGACTGGCGAGATCACACTAAGAGGAAGGGTATTGCCTATTGGTGGGGTCAAGGAAAAAGTGCTTGCTGCCAAGAGAGCTGGTATAAGCAAAGTTATTCTACCAAAAGAAAATGAGAAAGATGCCGCTAAGCTACCAAGTAGCATTAAAAAGACAATGGAACTGGTATTTGTTGAAAAAATGGATGAAGTTCTGAGTCACGCATTGGTAAAAGGAGTCTAATTTGATAATAAAATCAGTTGAACTATTGATGACAGCAGGCAACGCTTCCCAGTATCCAGAAACAGATTTTCCAGAAATCGCATTTGCTGGCAGATCAAATGTTGGGAAATCCTCTTTGCTCAATACTTTGATTAATAGAAAGAACTATGCGCGTACCAGCGGCCAACCTGGGAAGACCCAGACAATAAATTTCTATGCTGTGAATGAAACCAACATGCTTGTGGATCTGCCTGGCTATGGATATGCAAAGGCTTCCAAAAGAGAAAGGGAACGATGGGGCAAAATGATTGAATCATTTCTGTTGAACAGAAAACAGTTGAAGGGCATTATGTTACTAATTGACATTCGTCATGTACCGGGACAGAATGATGTGGATATGTTCAACTGGATAACGCATTTTGGATACGATTATTACATTTTAGCAACAAAAGCGGATAAGATTTCAAAGGGGAAAAGACAAAAACACATCGCAGAAATAAAGAAGGCCTTGGCAATAGACGATGTTAGTAAAATCATACCATTTTCATCAGTCGAAAGATTGAACAGGGATTTGGTCTGGGAAAAAATTATAAAGCTATCAAATAGATAGATGAAATATAAAAAAGTCGAAAAGATATATAACTCTTTCAAAAAAGAAGAGTTTATAGAGTATTTTTCTAAAATAGGATATGAAAATTCGAAAGATCTATATGTAGGTGACGGGTGGCAGGTGACGGTTGGAGATGAAGGAATACGACAGTTTAAAGGATTTAGCTTGCCATCTGTTAAACTCACAATAATGGTCAGAGAGGATATAAGTGATCAATTCATGAGGGAGCTTATGGTATCCTTTCTAAAAGGTGGGGGATGAAAAATCTATTTCCAATAGAGTTTAAACTGCTGTGTCTAAAAAACACAGCAGTTTTTTACTGGTTACATGTTCACATGGCTTCAGTACTCATTGCTTTCTTTGATAGTTTACTTTTGTTATCCAGATTTTTTTTGGCAGTGGTCAACATTAATTTGATTCTATTGATCTGATTGACTTCGCTTGCACCTGGATCGTAATCTATTGGTGCTATGTTGGAATATGGATAAGCTCTCTTCAGCTCCTGTATCATTCCTTTTCCTGTAATATGATTTGGAAGGCAGGCAAAAGGTTGCAGGCAGACTATGTTTTCCACACCGCTTTCAATCAACTCTACCATTTCAGCTGTTAGAAACCAACCCTCTCCCGTTTGATTTCCAAGAGACAGATGTTTTTTCGCGCCTTCAGCCAAATTTTGAATGGTATGATGTGGACTGAAACGTTTACTTCTTGTCAATGCTTTCTTCATTTCATTTCGATAAAGTTCGATTGTACCGATTGCAAGATTTCCAAGCATATAATTTCTAAAACTTCTCAAAATAAAATCATTATGCTTAATTACCGGATTATATGCTGAGTAAAGAAAAAAGTCAATCAAACCAGGCACAACGGCTTCTGCTCCCTCATCCTCCAACAAGCCGACGATATCATTGTTGGCTGTGGGATGAAATTTAACCAGGATTTCTCCTACAACCCCAACTTTGGGTTTGATGATTGTGTCGTCCAATTGAAGATTGTCAAAATCCTTTACAATTCCATTTATGTTCTCCTTAAACCTGCCTATACCTCCGCTTAAAATAGAAGCGTTACATTTTTCGACCCAATAATCATAAAGCTTGTTGGCAGAGCCTTTTATTTTCTCATATGGCCGCGTCTTGTATAGGACTTTCATGAACAGATCTCCATAGACCAAGCCCAACATGAGATTGTGAAGCAATTTAGGAGTTATTTGGAAACCCGGATGTTTTTCAAAGCCCGCTGAGAAGGAAATAACAGGTATTTGTTCGAAACCACTATCCTTCAAGGCTTTTTTGATAAATGAAATGTAGTTGGTTGCTCTACAGCCTCCGCCTGTCTGGGACATCATTAAAGCAGTTTTATTCAAATCATAGTCTCCTGATTTTAAAGCTTTGATCATCTGTCCCGTTGTTATGATGGATGGATAGCAGGCATCATTGTTGACGCACTTGAGACCTTCATCCACTGCATCCTTATCAACAGAAGGGAGTATTTCAAGGTTGATATCGGATTTTATAGCTCCCGTTTTAAAAAATTGAAAATGGATAGGGGACATCTGAGGCGCAAGTATCGTATACTCTTTCCTCATTTTTTTTGTAAACAAAACTCTAGGTTTCTCTTCATATAATACTTTTGCGACTATATTTTTTTCTTTTCTTTCCTTCATGGCAGCCAAAAGTGATCGAATTCTAATTCTGACTGCTCCTAGATTGTTTATTTCATCGATTTTAATAGGGGTGTAGATTTTATTATTTCTAACTAATATATCATGCACCTGATCGGTCGTCACCGCATCCAATCCACAACCGAATGAGTTCAGCTGTACCAGCTCCATGTCATTTCTTTTTGATACAAATTCCGCAGCGGCATATAACCTTGTATGGTAAGTCCATTGATCCACAACCCTCAATGGTCGCACCGGCTTTTCCATATGCGCGATGCTGTCTTCTGAGATAACAGCAAATCCATAAGAAGTAATCATTTCAGGAATACCATGATTGATTTCCGGATCTATATGGTAAGGTCTTCCCGCTAAAACAATTCCCAATACATCTTTTTGATTGATTAAGGCAATAGAACGTTCTCCTTCTGATCTAACATCCGACATATAGTTCTCTTGTGCCTTGTATGCCGATGCCACTGCCTTTTTAATCTCGTCAATTTTGATATCTTCATCCATGAATGTCTGGTGTAGTTTGATAATTAA
Organism: Clostridiales bacterium; assembly: GCA_003446975.1. GTDB lineage: Bacteria > Bacillota > Clostridia > Tissierellales > Dethiosulfatibacteraceae > 38-11. The sequence continues at coordinate 12,110 of DMAP01000308.1, forward strand.
AGATTTACGTTCCTCGAGATTGACGAAAGGCTTATAGAAAACTACTCCCTTGGAGAGAATATCCATGTTGGCACCTATCGTTTCGGGATAAGATGTGACAACTGGACAATTATAATGATTGCCTGCTTCGGAGTCCTCTTTGATTGCATAAGGAACACATGGATAGAAAATTTTTGGTATTTTTTTGTTTATCAGATCTGTTATATGTCCATGAGCGATCTTTCCTGGATAGCATACAGATTCAGAGGGGATGGTTTCCATTCCGAGCTCGTATATTTTTTTTGTTGAGTGGGCAGATAATACAACCCTAAAGCCCAATTCAGTCAAGAATGTATGCCAGAATGGGTAGTCTTCATAAATATTTAGAACACGAGGGATGCCAATCAAGCCTCTATAGGCTTGATTCATGGGTAAGGACGGATAGTCAAAAACCCTTTTGTACTTATAGTTATATAGGTTGGGAATATCAGCTTTGTTATCGTTGTCTTTTATATTGAGAATTTTTTCTGGACCCTTATCACACCGATTTCCTGTAATGAATACCCTGTCATCATTAAATTTACTGATAGTCATTAAACAGTTGTTGCCACATAGCCCGCATCTTTCCATGCTTGTTTCGGTGGAAAAATGGTCTAATGCCACGGGATTCAATAAAGTAGAGTACTGACCTGCATATCTCTCCTTACAAATAAGCGCTGCCCCGAAAGCCCCCATAATACCAGCAATATCCGGCCTAACAACTTCTCTTTCAGTAATGAGTTCAAAGGCTCTTAGTACCGAATCATTGAGGAAAGTACCACCCTGGGCGACAATTTTATCACCGAGGTCATCAATTGATTTCAGTCTGATGACTTTGAATAATGCATTCTTTATAACTGAATAGGAGATGCCTGCAGAAATATCACCAACTGTAGCACCTTCTCTTTGAGCTTGTTTGACTTTAGAGTTCATAAAAACAGTGCATCTGGTTCCCAAATCCACTGGATGTCTTGACTCGACAGCTAATTTGGCGAACTCCTGAACTGAAAGATTCAGAGATTTTGCAAAAGTCTCAATAAATGAGCCACAACCGGATGAACATGCTTCATTCAACATAATGGAGTCAATAACGCCATTTTTGATTTTTAGGCTTTTCATGTCCTGGCCACCGATGTCTATGACAAAGTCGACGCCTTTCAGAAAATAATCAGCCGCTTTGTAATGAGCTATTGTCTCGATTTCGCCGATATCAATTTGAAGAGCAGATTTAATCAGATGTTCTCCATAACCCGTAACCGCTGAGTAAACAATTTTTGTTTCCTTGTTCATTTTTGAGTATAAATCTTTCAATGCATTGATTACAGAAGATAAAGGACTCCCTTCATTGCTAGTGTAGAAGGCGTATAATAATTGATTCTGTTCGCCAATCAATGCGACTTTTGTCGTAGTAGAACCTGCATCTATGCCAAGAAATGCATTGCCTTTGTAGAATTCTATTTTCTCTCGCTTCACCGCATGCTGATTATGTCTATTTCTAAAATCCTGATAATCTTCGTCGGTTTCAAAAAGACTTTCAACTTCCTTTTTTCTTATCAAATCATCGTTATTGATGGAATTGATGATATTCAAGTAGTGTTCGAAATCAGTTTCCTTGGTGTCCTCTGCAGTAATGGCAGCACCAAGAGCAACAAAATAATGAGAATCCTCGGGAAAAATCGCTTGGGCTGGTGTCAAACCTAATGTTTCCACAAATCTTTTTCTTAATTCAGGCAAGAAAGATAAAGGTCCGCCTAAAAAAGCAACATTACCTTTAATGGTCCTGCCTTGTGCAAGACCGCTGATGGTCTGATTTACCACAGCCTGAAAAACCGATGCCGCGATATCTTCTTTTCTAGCTCCTTCATTCAACAAAGGTTGTATATCAGTTTTGGCGAACACACCACAACGAGAGGCAATAGGATATATCACCCGATGGGTTTTAGACAGCTCATTCAATCCTGCTGCATCGGTCTTTAGTAATATAGCCATCTGATCTATAAAAGCGCCTGTGCCTCCGGCGCAAGTTCCATTCATTCTTTGCTCCAATTGACCGCTAACATATGTTATTTTGGCATCCTCTCCACCTAATTCAATGACAACATCTGTATAGGGGATTCTTTGCTCAATGGCTGCGGTGGATGCCGCTACTTCCTGAACAAAAGGAATATTAAGTGCTTTGGATATGTCAACAGCACCAGAACCTGTGACGTTTATTTTAATTCTTTGGTTTTTTAAAACCACTTCAGCATTTTTAATTATTGTCACGACAGTTTTTCTGACATCAGAATAGTGTCGTCTGTATTCTTTATGTATTATATTGTAGTTGCTGTCAACCACTACTATTTT
>DMAP01000082.1 GCA_003446975.1 Clostridiales bacterium
CCCAAATTTCATGCCTTCTCTCCCTGGAACTTATAGCCAACACCCCACACAGTTTTGATAAGCTTTGGTTGTGCGGGATCCGCTTCTATTTTTTCTCTTATTTTCTTAATGTGAACCGTTACTGTGTTAACATCCCCATAGTCATTGAAGCCCCAAACAAGATTAAAAATTTGGTCTCTGGTAAAAACTTGGTTTGGACTTGCCGCCAAAAGTCTTAACACTTCAAATTCCTTGGCTGACAAGTATACAACTTCTCCATCTATTTCAACCTGATAGTTTTTTAAATGTATAGTTAAAGCTCCATATCTCAGTATATCAGCTTCTTCTTTTGCAGGGGAAGATAGCAATAAATATCTTCTCAACTGTGCTTTGACTCTGGCGACCAATTCTCCTGGGCTGAAAGGCTTGGTTATGTAATCGTCGGCACCTAATCCCAAACTTAAAATCTTGTCGATGTCCTTTTTCTTAGCGCTCAGCATTATCACAGGTATTGTTGACTGAGAACGTATTACCCTGGCTATCTCTGTCCCCTCGATTTTGGGCAGCATAATGTCAAGTATCGCCAGATCTGGTTTGAACTGATTATAACTTTTCAATCCTTGCTCCCCATCATATGCAATCAGAACTTCAAATCCCTCATCCTTCAAATAATCTCTGACCAGGTCAGCAATTTCCCGTTCATCTTCAACTATAAGAATTCTCTCTCCAGACATTTTTCAACCTCTCAATAATTTATTGTTTAAATTATACCATATTTCCAGTATCATCCTAATAAACAATATCCTTTTTGTTAAATAAAATGAATATGGATATGCTAAGCACTAGGATATACCCAATCGGTACCGCCAGACTTGCAAGAATACTTGTACCCTCAAATCCATTGAGATATAAAGCACCAATCTGAAAATAATAATTAATAACATACTTATTGTAACTCCCTATAAAACCTGAGACAATTTGAATGAATAAAAAAGCCCCAATACCAGCACCTATTGCCATTCCACCATTCGTGATTACCAAGGAAAACAGCAGTATGATCAATGAAAAGGCAGTGATTGGGATCACAGTGAGCCCATAAGCTAACAGCGTTTTCACAATACCCTCTGCCGCAGTAATTGATATTTCTGAACCATTCACAACAAAATCTGTACCCCAACTAAAAACTAAATGCCCCATTGCATATCCTGTCAGCAGAATAATGACTAAATATAATACTGTCGATATCACAACTACAGATATTTTACCTATCATTATATCTGATCTTCTTAAGGGTTTTATGAGTGTCTGCTTTAGGGTCCCCCCTCTATAATCATCAGCTATCAAACCACCAAACAAAACAGCTAGAAAAATCATTAAGATATCAATTACATTCAATAGCAGAAAAACGGGAAGACTCTGTCCGTTCATCGTGATGTGTTCGGATACGCCCTCAGTTGTGTTTATCAATCTGACACCAAGGGACAGTATTACACATAATATAAAAATCATAACACCAATTACATAAAACTTTTTACTTGAAAATAGTTTTATCAACTCAAACTTAATAATGTTACTCAATTTGTCCTCCTCCTTTTGTTAGTTCCAAAAAATACTCTTCCAATGACTTGTTTTTTGGTATAGCATATTTTATAGGTATGTTTTCAGATGTCAATTCTTTTATTATTCTACCGCCTTTTATGATTCCTATTTTATTGCATAATGATTCAACTTCGTTCAGTAAATGCGAAGAAATAAAAAAGGCAATATTTTGTTCAATTGACAAATGTTTTATAATTTCCCGTACTTCTTTCATCCCTTTTGGATCGAGCCCATTTGTCGGTTCATCCAATATCACAAGTGATGGATGGTGCAGCAAAGCTCCTGCTATTCCTAATCTCTGTTTCATACCCAATGAGTAAGTACTGACTTTATCTTTGGCTCTGGTCTTCATTCCAACAATTTCAAGCGTCTCCTCAATCCTTTTCTCGGAAATGCCATCATAGAATTTTGCCATCATTCTCAAATTCCATATACCGCTATGCTTATCATGAAACTGAGGTGTCTCAACCATTGCCCCGACCATTCTTATTCCATTTCTGAAATCCTTTCTCATGTTATACCCATTAATGATCACATCGCCCTTCTCAAAATGAATTAATCCAAGTATGGCTCTGATGGCGGTTGTCTTGCCTGCTCCATTTGGACCCAAAAATCCATAAATATCTCCCTCATCAACCCTAAGTGTCAATCCATCAAGAACAACTCTTTCTCTATATCTTTTTTCCAGACTATTGACTTCAAGTACTGTTTTCATTGATATTTCAAACCTCCAAATCTGTTTGAATCCATTCTATTGCAAAATTGTTAAATGAAAACATTGAAGATATTAAATTTCTATTAATCAAATGAAAAAGCCACTTCATTTCTGAAATGGCTTAAAATATCATTCAGTTGATTGTTCTGTGATATACATTTTTCTTTTTTCTTATGAATTAATGGTCATGTCCAATACAACCATATAAGGATGCGTGTTCCACAGCTTTCATGCCCGCTACTCTACCAAGGGTAAAACTCATTTGAATGGAAGTACCACTCGCTGGATATTCCTTGTAGAAGAACTGCCCATTAGCAACTTCTCCCGCAGCAAACAAACCAAAAATAGCTGTTCCATCTGGTCTTAGAACTTCTGTGTCAGTATTGATGACAGGCCCACCGAACGTCCCTAGTGTTGCCGGTTTTACAGCAACTGCGTAGAAATCACCTTCAGTGAGCGGATTCATCAAAGCAGCTGGTTTTCCGAAATCAGTATCTTCGCCGCTTTCTGCAAGATCATTATATCTGCTGACTGTCCCGATTAATACATCCTCATCCATACCTGTTAATTGAGCCAATTCTTCCAAAGTAGAAGCCTTGTAAGCAAATCCTCTCTCTATGGCCTCATCCAGGGATTCCACATACTTTGCTTGATCAAACAATAGATAGAAAACTTCAGACCCATTTTCCGCCATATTCTGATAGAATATCGGATAGTCAATCACCTCATTGGTAAATCTATTTCCTTCTGAATCGACATAAAGATGTGGTTGCCATATTAAGCCACCTATTGCACTTGTGTAAGGAACACTACCATCTAATCCTCTGAAACCAATAACGCCGTCTTTATAAATCATCTCAGCACCAGCTTCTTCCGCCATCAGAAATCCATCACCAACATTACCTGCATTTGAATAACTAATGTGTCCCGAGGCGACCGGGGCATACTGATCCTTCATGTCTTCGCTTCTGTCGAATCCACCTGTGGCAAGCACTACCGCCTTTGTATCAATAATGATTTCCTTACCATCCTTATCGATAGCTACCACACCGTTTACTTCGTTGGCATTGTTCAGTAACAGTTTTTGGGCTGTTGTCTGAAGCATAATCACAACACCTTCATTTATAGCTACCTCTTCTAGTGGCTTAATCAGTCCGAAACCCCGATCTGCCTTTGTATAGTGTAATCTCAATACGGGTGAGGTTCCACCGGCAGAAATATTATCAGAGAATTCAACTCCGTTATCCATTAGCCAAGCAATTGTTTCTCCTGACTTTTCAGCCACAAATGTCAATAGGTCCTCGTCGGCATTCCCTTCTGCTCTATCTAACCAATACTGAGCCAATGCTTCAGCTGAGTCCTCAATTCCTTGATCCTGCTGTATTGGGCTATTGGTGGCCAGTACAATTCCACCTGACAATAGGGTGCTACCGCCTACAAATGGCATTTTTTCAAGCAGAATAACCCTGGCCCCAGCTCTGTTGGCTTCTATGGCAGCGGCTAATCCTGCCGCTCCTGCTCCTATTACAACAACATCTGTACGTATCCCTTCATCCTCTGGTTCTGAAGTCGTTGGAGCAACTGTCGTTGGAGCTTCTGTCGTTGTTTGCGGAGCAGGTTGTTGTCCACATCCGACTAGGGTGAAAATTAATGATAATACAGTAAAAACTGTTACAATTGTTTTAAGATTTTTTCTCATAAATTCCTATCCTCCTTATTTTAAGCAGTTCAGTTCCATCAAACTTATCATCCAACCATATCAGACATACTATAGTCACAGCAATGAAACAAACTGTCTTAGTAAACATTATAATGTGAATTATTTAACATGTCAAACGCGAACAAATGATCTAATTCTTTTTTATACTATCCAAAGTTCTATTCGCAATGATGATCACAGGTTCAAATCCCATTTTTTGCCAGACCATTGCCGCACTTTCATTGCCTTACACGTATTCCAATGTCATATGTTTGATGTTATTTCCCCTAAAGAAATCGATGATTCTATTGGTAAGACTCATGCAAAGTCCTCTATTTCTATGTTCCTCATCAATCCAAACATCATCTAGCTTACCGGTTTTTTTGTGATTGAACATTTCGTTATGGATAATCCTACCGGTTGCCATTCCAACGACATCATTTGTTGTCTCGTTGACAACTATCAATACCTTGAATTGATCATCTTTCAGCATATGTCGATATTTACTCGGCAGATCATCCATGTGGTCTGGACTGATATGCCACAGATTGGCGTTGCATGTGTCAAGATAGGACTCCAGTTTCATTCTCATTTCAATGATTCTCTTGATGTCAGTTTCCTTCGCCTCTATAATATAATATTTTTCTTTGTTGGTTGCACTTTCCATAGAAAACACTCCAGGATTTCATTTTTTTACCATTTACGCAATTATACCACATTCAAACGAACATAAAAAAGGACAAACTGCTTATGATAGCAATTTGTCCTTTTCTAAAATAATTTACTCAACAAAAGCGAATTCTCCCATAAACAGGATCTCGTTATTGACATCGTCTCTAATAATATATGTGAATGGTCTGTCTGCCTTGAATAATATCGGTTCATCAGTAGGCATGCTTGTAACCCCTACGCTTATGCCTGTAACAGCGGCAGCCTCGGTACCAAACTCATCAACGCTGATAAATGTCTTGTGAACAACTGAAGATATGAAAGTATTTTCAGAAATCTCTGTGAACATGCCTTTCAGATCAGCTTCATATTCTTTGAATGCTGTAACAATACCCATTTCCTTCAGCACATCACTTAACTCAACTTCGAACTTGACTTCAAACTTAGGGATGCTAAGTTGAACT
>DMAP01000206.1 GCA_003446975.1 Clostridiales bacterium
ATCGGATAATGCCATTCTTTCTTCTTTGCTTAATTCTAGTAGTATCTCGCCAAATGGGTTAGAAGCATAAGAAACACCTGCAACTATTCTTTATCGTCTTTAAGTATTTTATCAATTTTATCTCGTAATTCAATATACATATATAATAATAAAGATACCATTACCGAACCATAAACTACTATACCTATCTCAGAACCAAATCCTATTATCATGACTCCTGCAACCAAAGAAAGTGTCATCGCCGGGATATAATTGAAGCAAAAAGCCGGATTTAAATTGACCCACCCCTAACAAATGAATACCATAGAAGTATGGCGAATACTTTTATGGAGGTACTAAAATGATAAGGAGTGGGTTAATTACTATGATACGTGAAAAATCAGACAAGGGCAAGAGTGCTTATGCAATTTCAAAAGAGATGGGCATAGCAGAAAACACAGCAAAAAAATATATTGATAATCGTGGAAAAGCTTTGAAACACGGATTATCAGGTCAAACCAAAGGCTCCAAGCTTGATCCTTTCAAGCTGGTCATCCAAGATTACGTGAGCCAAGGAATCCTAAACTGTATTTTAATCTTCGAAAGGCTTCAGGAACAAGGATATGACGGTGGGATAACAATCATCAAAGATTACATAAAGCCTTTCCGGCCGTTAAACACAGGCAAAGCAGTGCAAAGATATGAGACGCTTCCTGGAAAGCAGGCCCAGATGGACTGGGGCATCATACACTACATAGATGGCGATGGCAGAAGCCACAAAACCCCGGCCTTCATCATGATTATGGGTCATTCCAGAGCGAAATACGTTGAATTCACCAAGCGATGTGACTACTACAGCCTTGTGAGATGCATGCTAAATGCTTTTGAATATTTCGGAGGTGTTCCTGAAACCATACTGACAGACCATATGAAGACAGTTGTGATAAGGGTTGAAGCCAAAACGGCAATCTTCCACGCAAGGTTTTCAGAGTTCGCTGCGGACATGGGATTTGTACCGAAGCTTTGCAGAGTCAGAAGACCCCAAACGAAGGGAAAGGTAGAAAGACTTGTCCACTATATAAAGGACAACTTCCTTCCCGGCAGGAAGTTTGTGGATCTTGAAGACTTGAACAATCAAGCGTTGAGATGGTGTAAAAAAGTTGACAGCAGGATGCATGGAACAACGGGAGAAATACCTTTAATGGCACTTGCCAAAGAACCTCTCCTATCATTACCGGAGGCTTCCACAAGAGACAGATACAGGTGGGAGACCCGTAAAGTGACGCGAGATGGCTTTGTCAGCTACGATGGCGTCAGGTATGGCATCAACTGGCAATACAGCAACCGTGAAGTCAGAGTAAGAGCGCTTAACGGCAATTTTGAAGTCTACGACGGAGAAGTCAGGATACTATGCCGTAAGATAGAATACACATCAGGAAAGATCATCTTTTTAAAGGGACAGTATCAGGGACTTGCCGAAAAAGAAGGCATTGCATTTCCCATGCCTTATGGCATCCTTTCAAATCAATTGGTTGTAGAAAAAAGATCCCTGGATTTCTACGATGAAGTCATGGGGGTGAGGGCTAATGGTTGAAATTGAAAAAGCCCATGAATCTCTAGAGCTGCTGGGACTTAATGTCGGAAGCCAGCTGCTTGAAGCAAAGCTTGAGGATGCAGCCAAAAGAGAACTCACTTATCTGGCATTCCTTTCAGAGCTTCTGGGTGAAGAAATCACAGACAGAAAAAGAAGAAGTGAAGAAACCAGAACAAAGCTATCGAAACTACCTCGCAGAAAGACTTTGGAGGAGTTTGACTACAGTTTTCAGCCCAGTATCGATAGTCGCCAGATTAAAGAACTGTCAACATTGGCATTTGTGTCAAGAGCAGAAAATGTCGTGTTTCTTGGCCCACCGGGAGTCGGGAAAACCCATCTGGCAGTAGGACTTGGGATGCAAGCCCTAAGAAGTGGAATGACGACCTACTATGTTACAACAGCACAGCTGATAGCGGATCTAAAGAAAGCAGAACAACTGGGAAAGCTGGAGCGAAGGTGGAAAGTCTATCTCAGACCAAATCTTCTGATAGTAGATGAAGTGGGATACATGCAATTGGACAGACACTCTGCAGAATTATTATTCCGCCTGATATGCTCAAGATATGAAAGAGGCAGCATAGTCCTCACCAGCAACAAATATTTCAGCGAATGGGGAGAACTGATGAGCGATACGGTGATAGCAACAGCAACTCTAGACCGATTGTTGCACCATGCACATGTGATCAATATTCGTGGGGATTCCTACAGGATCCGCCAAAGACAAAAAACAGGTCTTATGTCGGTACCGCCGGCCGATATTCCGGCGATGGAGAAAATGGCTGGTGTTTAGCCGGCATTTGGGTCAATTTCTACCCGGCGATTCCATCATTTTAAAACCGGCGTTGACAAAAGAAAAAAAATACTCAAAAAAAATGACATAATTTACTCCTTTATATTATTTATTTTAATATACTATCAATAATCGATGTTAGCATAGCTTTTCCAGATGAGGTAATATAAAACTCATTGTCAAAGGCCATAATATTAGAAAATCTTGGTTGTGGTTCTATAAAGTAGCCTTCACTAGATATAACCCGTTAGGACGATGATTTCTTACACTTAATTTGAAACTTTTTATTTTTTTCTAAATTGTTAGCGATTTTTATTATAATAGTTCTATCTAAATTTAGAATTTTCAAAACGTTATAATATACATCCTGGTATAGTGGTGGGGAAACTGCAAAGAGATTAACAGGGACTCTCCAGTGCTTATCTCCCACTTATAGAAGTGTATGTGGTAGTCTTAGCACTGTTAGTCATCGGAGAAATTTACGAAATGAAATAACAATTACTAGACAAGTAGTCATGAAATTTATAAAATTATAATAATCAACTGTTCATAGCTATATTTAATGATGATATTGGGGTGATTTTTTGAGAATTGCAAGGAGATTTTTTGAAAAACAAGTGATTGTTTACTTAGTTATTCTTACTATGTCATTACCTCTCTTAGGATGTAATATGCAAGCATCAGTAAGAAACAGCACTTTTATCAATGGAGCTGATCAGTATATCGAAGCTCTTAACAAAGTCTCTACTGGACAGAAAGTACATGGAAATATTCTTGTAGCTAAGGATGGCTTAGTATTACTAAACAAAGGCTATGGACAGGCAAATTATGAAGAAAGTGTTGGTTTTACAGAAGATACAAAATTCTTAATCGGTTCAATTACTAAACCAATTACAGCTATTGCTATTATGCAGTTACAAGAAAAAGGGCTTTTGGACATCAATGACCCTGTTTCGAAGTATATACCGGAGCAAACAAGAGGAAATGAGATTACAATTGAGAATTTATTAAATCACACTTCGGGATTATCAAGGGATGTTAATGTTAGTCTCTATCATCCAATCCCAAAAGAAGAGTTAATCAATAAAGCAAAAACCCAGCCGTTAATAAGTGATCCAGGTATCTCAACTATTTATAGCAATATTAATTATAGTTTGTTAGCATACATAGTAGAAAACGTATCAGGTCAGACATACGAAGAGTACCTAGAAGATAATATCTTTAAACCTTTACATATGAATTCTACAAAAGCAGCAGCTTCAAATAATGACCTACCTGATATGGCAGAAGGTTACTTTGTATCAGACTCTCAACTAAACAAGGTATCTGGAACAATATATGATGTATCTGTATTCTTCGGTTCAGGAAACATTTATTCAACTACTAAGGATCTTTACTTACTAGACAGAGGACTATATGAAGAGAAGATACTAAGCAGA
>DMAP01000204.1 GCA_003446975.1 Clostridiales bacterium
TTTGATTTGATCGATTATCTTGACATTAAAAAAAGAAATATACCGGCCATGATCCGCTTCGGAAGAAAAATATTGCATGGCAGTATAGAAAACATAGATATGTGCAAACCAACCATGGAAGCGGTTATGCTGAAACTTCAAGAAAATGGCATTACTTTAGGTATTCTTACATCCAATTCTAAAAAGAATGTCAATAAATTCATCGATAAGCACCAGTTGAACATGTTCTCATTTGTTGAGAATTCAGGGATGTTTGGCAAGGAAAGGGTATTTAAGCAAATATTGAGAAGATATGGCATCAATAAAGAAGAAGTACTATATGTGGGTGATGAGATAAGAGATATAACAGCCACAAAAAACATAGGGATAGATATTGCATCAGTGGATTGGGGATACAACACCAGAGACGGACTTGAGGATCATAAACCTGAATATCTGATTAGTGAACCAGAGGAGTTGTTGGAAATATGTTTAAATCAACGGGAGTGAACCATGAATAAAATTGGAGAATTGAGAGAAATCATCAAAGAAAGCAACAATATAGTTTTTTTCGGAGGAGCTGGGGTTTCGACTGAAAGCAATATTCCCGATTTCCGATCAGCTCAAGGCTTATATAATGCAAAGTCTGATTATGGTTATTCTCCTGAGGATATGTTAAGCATCAATTTTTTCTTAAAACATACATCTGTTTTTTATGACTACTACAGAAAAAACATATTGCATACTGAAGCTGAACCCAATGATGCCCATTTGGCACTTGCCAAGCTTGAAAGCATGGGCAAGTTGAAGGCGGTCATAACCCAGAATATTGATGGGTTGCATCAGAAGGCTGGGAGTAAAGAGGTTTTGGAGCTTCATGGAACTGTATACAAGCACTTTTGCATGAACTGCCAGGCACCCCACTCGTTGATAGACGTGGTCAGTTCTGGAGGAGTTCCAAAATGCAATATCTGTGGAGGAATCATACGTCCAGATGTGGTTCTTTATGGAGAGGCTTTGGACAATGATGTAATCAGCAGATCCATAGATTATATAGAGAGAGCGGACACGTTGATTATTGGAGGGACGTCCCTGGTAGTCTACCCTGCAGCTGGATTAATCACATATTTTAGAGGCAAAAATCTGATATTAATTAATAAAGAGAGTACACCTTACGACAGAAAAGCAAATTTAGTCATTAACGATTCAATCGGGAAAGTCTTAAAGAAAGCGCTAGAAGCGCTTTAAAACGAATTTAAATCATATTATAGCAAAAAATATTCGTATTTGGATATTTTTTGTTTATTTTTTGCGGACAAACATTTTCCTAATTATAAATTTACTTGTTAATACACGAAAGTTATGCTATTATTATAAACATAATTTTCTACTATAGGAGGGTAATTATGAACAGAGTGTTTTTTATCAAACCTGAGAACAGAAGTAAGGAATTTCTGATTGATTTGTTCAAGAATCATCCAGAAATACAATTTGTCTCATTCATGGGTGTTGATATTGGCGGAAACGCCACCGATGAAAAAATTCCCATATCGCTTTTCATCAAAGATATGGACGATATGCTCAAGTACGGCATTCAAACTGATGGATCATCTGTTGAGCTTCAAGGGATAGCAACGCTGAATAATGCTAGGGTGGATATGTTGCCGGACTTGGAAGCCACATGGTTTGTTGATTACAACTATGACTATTATTGTGATGAGAATGGACTGCCTGTAGGGTCTTTAAGAATACCAGCTTTTCTGATGCATAATGAAAAGCTGGTCTGCTCCAGATCAATTTTAAAAAGGGCAGAAAAGACTTTTGACGAGGCAATAAAAGCAGTATTTGACAAAAAACCTGAACTAGCCAAGAAATATGGATTTGACAATGAGGAAATTGATAAAATAGTCCTGACTTCTGCAACAGAATTGGAGCTATGGGTCAATACACCTGATGACAAAGCAAATATTGATGCCCTTTCCACATCGCAAAGCCTTAAAGAGCAGTATTGGAAAAGAACTCATGGAACTGTAAGAACCGTGTTGGAAAAATGCATGCACGAATTGGAACGCTACGGATTGGAACCTGAAATGGCACACAAAGAGGTAGGAGGTGTTGCTAGCAAGGTAGGATCCACCGGAAGGCTTCAACATGTTATGGAACAGCTTGAAATTGACTGGAAATATGCAGAGGCACTGCAAGCCGCTGACAATGAAATCATTGCCAGGGAAATTGTGGAGGATATGTTCAGAAATCACGGACTGGAAGCCACATTCATGGCAAAACCTCTGGAAGGGGTCGCTGGAAATGGAGAGCACACACATTTAGGAGCAGCAGTTAGATTAAAATCAGGAAAGTACATCAATCTATTCACGCCTGCTGACATGAACAAAGATTTTTTGAGTGAGATCGGATATGGTGCATTAATGGGCATCCTTCGGAACTATGATGTTGTTAATCCATTTGTATCATCAACAAATGATTCAATGAATAGATTGAAGCCAGGGTTCGAAGCGCCGGTTTGCGTGGTCACATCTTTGGGTCACACAAAAGAGGTACCTTCGAGAAATAGATCCATATTGATTGGCGTTATCAGAGATTTAAACAATATGATGGCAACCCGATTTGAGTTGAGAGCACCTAATCCGCTATCTAATACTTATTTGGTCATTGCATCATCATATATGGCTGCATTGGATGGTATTGAGGCTGTTGTAAATTCTGGCCTATCAACGGATGAGCTAGAGCAAGAGATATCAAAAGAAGCGGGTGTGGACAGCTTCTATCTGGAAAGAGACAGAAAATACCGCAGTGAGCATGATGTATTTGAGCATTACACAGAGGCTGAAAGAAATGCCTTGTTTGGGAAAGCACCAGCTACCGTTTATGAAAATGTAGAAGGATTAAACCATGGCGGAGAAAGGGTCTCGCTGCTAAAACAAGGAGGCGTTTTCACCAGTGCATTGGTGGAATCTTATAAACTGGTAATCTTAAGCAAATGGTCAACAGAGTTGGTTGGAAGGATTATACCGATAAACATTGAGATATTAAGAAGCTTCACAAAGCTGCATGAGGATTTTGCAACAGACCTAGATGTAATCAGGTGGCAAAAAATCAACACACTACGTGCAGAGTTGATGAAAGATAGCTCGTCTCAGACATCCATATTCACACGAATCAGAGATGCCATCGAAAATTGCGAATACAAAAAGGCTTCTGATTTACAAATTGAAATGAACTCAAAAATGACGCAAATACGCAACATGTTTGCAGAGTATAAGCGAAATATCGTTTAAACAACATAGGACAGTGGCTTGATTATCATTGAGACCACTGTTTTTTATTGATTTTATCTGTGCGAAAATGTAATATTAGATGAGACTGAGGATCATAATGAAGTCAAAACTGCTGAGTAGGTGAGATAATGAATTTTATTAGGAAAAAAAACCTGGCATTTGTAAGAGAGTACGAGACAGACAGGCTATACCTAAGAGTTTTAGGAGCAGAGTATTCTGATCTGGTGTTGGATTATTATCTACGAAACAAGGATTTTTTTCAAGAATGGGATCCTGACAGAGAAGAGGATTTTTATACGAAAGCCAATCAGGCAAGCCAGTTGAAATATGAGCTTAGTGAATACAAAAAAGGAAATTTCATGAGATTGTGGATCTTCAAGAAGTTTGATGAAAAAAAAACCATAGGAAACATATGCTTCAGCAATATCATCTATGGTAATTTCAGGTCTTGTTTCTTAGGATATAAATTGGATGTTAACGAGATCAATAAAGGTTTCATGACAGAAGCCATAAATAAAGGAATTCAAATCATTTTTGATGAGTTCAGACTCCACAGGGTTGAGGTCAACATCATGCCTAGAAACATCAAGTCGCTAAGAGTGGCAGAAAAACTTGGCCTTAAAAAGGAAGGCTTTTCAAAAAGCTATTTACATATCAACAAGAAATGGGAAGATCACTATCATTTTGCGGCTTACAATGATGACGGCATCGATTATTTTGATTAATTAAGCTTTTGTTAAAAATATATTTAAATTGACAACAAGTACCAGCAAATATATAATCGAATTTAGAAACAAGCGTCAATTACGGGATACAGAATACTTAAATGAGGTGAAATAGTGCCAAAGGTTTTTAAGCTTAAAGTAGAAAACTACAAGACTGTTCGGGATGCAGTTTTTGAAAACATCCGAGCAGCTATACTTAATGGCTACTTGAAGCCTGGCGAGAGGATTATCGAAAGCCAGATTGCCGAAGAGATGGAAGTCAGCAGAACACCGGTTAGAGAGGCATTGAGGCGACTAGAAATAGAAGAACTTGTGGAGAATCTCCCACGAAAAGGCGTAATTGTTGCGAGAATTAATGACAATCAGATTAAAGAGATATTTAACATTAGAGGAGCCCTTGAAGGGCTAGCTGTCCGATTGGCAATCGATAATTTTGATGATGAATGGATAAACGATCTCCAGAAATGGATAACCGATATGGAAAAGGCAATCGATGATGGAGACCTGAAAAAACAGGTTGAGTGCAATACACAATTTCATAATTGCATATTAAGCAAATCCAATAGTCCAATGCTGATCCAAATGGTACATAATTTCCAGGACAAGATACAAAGATACAGACAGCAATCGTTATCGCTAGAAGGAAGACCACTTATCACAGTTTCTGAGCATAAGGATATCCTTAATGAGATAAAAGAAAGAAATAAATATGGCGCAGAGCTGTTTATCAAGAAACATATTGAGAAAGCCGGAGAAGCATTGATTATGAGCATGAAACAAGAGTAATTCAAGAAATCAAATTAATAACGATTGGTTTACGCGGATTATGGGATACAATATCCCGAAATCCTAGGAGTCTAAAAGGAAATCGTTTGAATAACCAAGTAAAAAACAAATCAAAGAAGAGTTGCATATATTATGGGATACAATATCCTAAAATATAATTTATCTGTTGAGGGAGGTGGCAAAGGACTTTTTAATAGAAAGTTTTGATTAATGGCAGTATTAAAAAATTAAAATAAAAAGAATTTATGGAGGGTTAAAATGTTTAACAAAAAAAGAAGCTTTGCATTGGTATTAGTGATTGTGATGATGGCATCACTAATTCTGTCCGGTTGCTCAAGCAATTCAGGTACAACGACAGCAGCAGGATCAAAGTATCCTGAAAAACCGGTCAACCTGGTTGTATGGGGATCACCAGGTGGTGGCAGTGATATTTTTGGCAGGACTTTGGGGAAAGCAGCTGAAAGTATTTTGGGGAAACCAATCGTTGTAGAAAACAAGCCCGGTGGCGGCGGTGCTACTGCAATGGCATTTTTGGCAGCAGAAAAAGCTGATGGTTATACATCCTTGGCTGTTACAACAAACCTTGTTCTGACACCACTTACAAAAGGAACACCCAATAATTTTGAAGACTTTGATCCGGTCATTATGATTGGAAAAGATGCCACTATGACAATCGCAAATTTCGAAGGCGAGTTCCAATCATTGGAAGATGTTATAAGAATTGGCAAAGAAAGAACTTTGAAATGGGGTACATTTGGTATAGGGACCACTGACCATGTTGCAGCAGCTATTTTTGAAAAATTGACTGGTATCACTGTGGATTTTGTTCCTTTTGATGGCGGTGGAGAAGCCATGGCCGCATTGCTGGGTGGACATATTGATTTGTTGAATGGAAATCCAAGTGAAGTTGCATCACAGATTGAAGCTGAACAATTAATAGGACTGGGTATCTACAGCGAGGAAAGACTTGTTAAGTATAGTGATGTGCCAACTTTTGCAGAATTTGGATATGATATAATTGTTGAAACATGGAGAGGCGTGGTCGTTCCTAAAGGAACACCGGATGATGTTAAGAGTAAGCTTTATGAATCATTCAAGGCAGCATTGGAAGATCCATCCATGGTAAAATACTATGAAGACAATGATATCGTTAAAGAAGTGTTAAACGGTAGTGAATTCAATAGCTTTATCATCGAACAGAATGAGTTCTTTAAAACAACATTGACTGAAATGGGAATTATATAAATAAGCATGAAATTTAAGGGTACGAGTCTCTCGTACCCCTTTAGGAGGTTTTGTTAAATGGCTGAAAAAATTGCAACGGGAATTTTTTTCGTGCTTGGCGTGATATGGCTGGTCATGTCTTTCTCCCTTGCTTCCAACAACTTTGGAGGAGGAATGGGTTTAGGGCCTGATTTTTTCCCAAGGATGCTGGCGCTTATGATGATTATATTCAGCACTGTGCATTTCTTTAAACTTATGAAAAGTCCAAAAGAAGAAGAAATCAAGATCAAAATATTTAGATTGTCAGCTTATATATTTGCCGCTTGTGTCGCTTATTTGGCACTGGTTGGTTTATTGGGCTATATTGTCACAACATTCTTGTATATTAGTTTTACGGTTTATCTGATCAGCCATAAAAAATCAATGATGGATATGGTGGCTGCTCTTGTTGCGACGCTATGCTTATATGGCGTATTCCATCTGCTCTTGCACGTGCCTTTACCAGAAGGATTTTTCATATAAAAACAGGAGGTGAAATATGGATTTAGGATTATTGTTAAACGGATTTGTGGAAATATTAATACCTTATAATATTATGATTACATTCTTTGGTGTTCTAATGGGGATGCTTTTTGGAGCGTTGCC
>DMAP01000282.1 GCA_003446975.1 Clostridiales bacterium
GTATTTACCTAAACGCGGGCCTAGTACATAGGCTCCTACCAATGCCGCCCATCCACCAAGGGAGTGGACTGCTGTAGAACCTGCGAAATCATGGAATCCCAGCTCGGATAACCATCCGCCACCCCAGATCCAATGACCTGCTATTGGATAGATAATCAAACAGATAAAAAAACTGTAGATCAAATATGCTTTAAATTTTGTTCTTTCTGCCATAGCTCCTGATACAATCGTGGCAGCTGTGGCACAGAAAACGGTCTGGAATATTAAAAAAACGGATAAAGGTATATCTAATCCTAGATATTCATACGATCCAGTTGACATAATATCTATCGAACCGATTAAACCACCGATATCACTTCCGAACATGATTCCAAAACCGATAAACCAGTAAACCAAGGAGCCAACGGAGAAATCCATCAGATTTTTCATGATGATATTTCCTGCATTTTTAGCTCTGGTAAACCCTGTCTCTACCATTGCAAATCCAGCTTGCATAAAGAAAACTAAAGCTGTTGCGACTAAAACCCATACTGTATTAATAGCAAAACCATAATCCATACTTTCCACCTCTGAGATATATTTTGTTTTGCCGCTTCCTATTGTACAATCCTCCTTTCTTATTAAATGATAAGATTCAAAATTACCGGGAATTAATAATTATACAAATCTTATAACATTTATTTAATAATGAAATTATTCTAACATTCGTCATTTGGTTTGTAAAGCATAAAGTTTCTGAAATTTTGAAGAAAACGTTTTTATTCTAAAATATCTTAATAACCTTTAAAAATAACGTTTGCAGAGATTCGCCCACAATTTTACATATAACGTTAAAACGAACAATAAGCATGAAAAACATAATATATTTCGTATTAATAATGATAAGATAAAACATCTATGTATAAAATCGCATATAGCTAAAAATTAAAATTTTTTAATCTTTGTCAAAAAAATGATAAGTATGATATAATGTTTTGATGAAATTGAAAGGAATAAAATATGTACAAAATTCTGGACAGAGTAAATAGCATAGACGACATAAAAAAACTTAATATAAATGAGCTTGAAGAGTTGGCTGATGACATCAGACATTTTCTGATTCAATCAATCTCAAAAACAGGCGGACATTTGGCTTCCAATCTTGGCGTAGTGGAACTGACCATTGCCATGCATTATGTTTTTGACTCTCCAAAGGATAAGATCATTTATGATGTGGGACATCAGAGTTATGTTCATAAGATTTTAACAGGACGTAAGAATAGATTCGATACACTTCGCCAGCTTGATGGCCTGAGTGGATTTCCCAAAAAATCAGAAAGCGAACACGATATTTTTGAAACTGGCCATAGCAGCACTTCAATATCAGCTGCTTTGGGTATGGTAAATGCCAGAGATTTAAAAGGGGAGAACTTCAATGTTATCGCTTTAATCGGCGATGGCGCTTTATCCGGTGGAATGGCACTGGAGGCTATGAATGATGCTGGCAGAAAGAAAAGCAATCTGATTGTGATTCTTAATGATAATGAGATGTCAATTTCAAAGAATGTTGGTAGCATCTCAACCAGTCTTTCCAGGCTTAGGACTGGGAAAACCTACTATTCGGTCAAAAAAGGCGTTGAGGTCTTTCTTGGAAGGATTCCGGGAATAGGCAAATATGCCGTCAAATATATAAGAAAGATAAAAGAGTCTTTCAAGCTGCTTTTCGTCAACGGGGGAATGCTATTTGAGGAGCTTGGATTCAGATACATAGGCCCAGTGAATGGGCATAGCATTGGTGATTTGATTGATATTTTGAAGAGAGTCAAGGATACAAAAGCACCCATTATACTTCATGTGCATACAAAAAAGGGGAAAGGCTATGCACCTGCTGAGAATAAACCTGATGTATTCCATGGTGTCGGCAGGTATGACGAGGCTACAGGCAATATCATCGGTTCGGATGCAATGACTTTCTCAGATGTGTTCGGAGAAAAAATAGTAGATCTGGCGATCATAGATAAAAGGATAGTGGCCGTAACAGCAGGCATGAAAAGCGGTACCGGACTTGAGCGGTTTGCTGAAAAATTTCCGAACAGGTTCTTTGATGTAGGTATAGCGGAGCAACATGGCGTCACCCTATCAGCTGGGATGGCATCTGGTGGACTGATACCGATTTTCCCACTTTATGCGACATTTTTACAAAGAGCTTATGATCAATTGGTCCATGATGTGGCATTGCAGAATCTGCATGTGATTCTGTGTGTTGATAGGGCTGGTCTGGTTGGCAGTGACGGTGAAACACATCAAGGTGTGTTTGACTCAGGCTTTTTATATCAGATTCCAAACCTTGTGATTTTGACACCTTCAAACTTCGATGACTTGAGAAAAATGCTCGAATGGTCTGTTTTCAGTGGACAGGGACCGATTGTCATCAGATATCCAAGAGGCACTGCACTAGAGACTGATGAAGACCATCATGATAGCATTTTAGACCCTCGACTACTAAAATCAGGAGAAGACATCACGATAGTCACATTTGGACGTTTGGTCAGTGAAGTATATCGCGCCGCTCTGGAGTTGGATAAATTAGGCATTCGTGCAGGCGTTGTCAATCTAAAAGCCATTAAACCCCTGAATGCGGAGCTTATCATATCGGAAGCACGCAAGAGCAAAAAGATTCTTTTTGTCGATGAGACTGTGAAATATGGTTCTGTAGGCAGGATCTTGAGCGATAAGATACCGGTTGACATTGAGTTAAGAATTCTAAGTTTGCCAGATCAGTTTATTGAGCATGGAAGTGTTGAAAAACTTACTGAAAAATATGGGCTGGATTATTCAGGAATAGTTCTTAAGGCAACTGAATGGATTAAAGAGAACAAACATTAATACATTTAATTGACACAGGTTATAGAATCTGTTAACATTTAAAAAATTAATATTGTATTACAGAGGCTGCGATTGGTTAAGAGTACTTTGAATAGGAAAGGAGCTGTCGCCGAAGCATTATATATGCTGGGTCCTTGTTGAAAAAACATGGAACTGTCCGAAACGAAACCCAACGTGTAAGGGAGTGCTGTAATACAAACGGGGTAAGAATCAGTGATTTTTTTGTCACGAGTTTTACTCGTGGCATTTTTGTATGACTTATTCATGATTTGCATAAAAAAATCGACTGGTTTTAAAATAAAAGGGTTTATTTTTTTCATATGTTGGTGTATAGTATATACTATGAGTTTACGTGATATAGACATATGTACGCAAAAAGGAGACAAAATGTTAAAAGTAGCTAAGTTTGGGGGCACTTCAACCTCCAGCGGAGAGCAGCTGAAAAAAGCTGCGGAAATAATCAAATCAGATATGGATAGGCGATATATAGTGGTGTCGGCTCCCGGCAAAAGATTTGACGGCGATAATAAGGTAACAGACCTGCTGTACTTATGTCATGCCCATCTGACCTATTCTGTACCCTTTGACCAGGTATACAAAATGATAGAGGATAGATTCAGGAGCATAGCCGGCGAGTTGAGCAAAAATTTGGATATTGATTTGTACCTGAGCAGCATAAAGAGTAAGTTGAATAAAGGCATATCGTTGGATTATTTAGCTAGCAGGGGAGAATACCTAAATGCTATTATTCTGGCAGATTATTTGGACTATGAATTTGTGGATGCTAAGGATATCATTTTTTTCAAGATGGATGGATCCTTGGATTACGATAAAACGAAGCGAATAATGAAAGAACGGCTCAAAGACGTTCAATATGCTGTTATACCGGGTTTTTATGGAACAAGCGCTTTGGGAGACATCAAGACATTCTCAAGAGGCGGCTCTGACATAACAGGAGCCCTGGTGGCTAGCTGCATGGAAGCTAGCATCTATGAAAACTGGACAGATGTTTCAGGCTTCCTGATGGCAGATCCAAGAATCATCAAGAACCCAAAAAAAATCAGACATATAACCTACAGAGAGTTAAGAGAGCTGGCCTATATGGGAGCTTCGGTACTCCATGATGAAGCCATCTATCCGGTCAGAAGCGCTAATATACCCATTAATATCAGAAACACAAATTATCCTGATGATCCAGGCACTATTATCGCTAATGAAAGGGAAAAAGGTAATGACGATCTGACAATAACCGGGATAGCCGGGAGAAAGGATTTTACCATCATAGCCCTGCAGAAGTTCTATATGAATTCAGAAGTGGGTTATGTCAGAAGAATTCTATCGGCTTTGGAGATGTATGATGTCACTTTTGAAAACATACCCAGTGGGATTGATACGGTATCGATTGTTTTAGATAGTCAGAAACTGAACGGAAAGTTGGAGAAAGTGCTCAGCGAGATTGAGAGGACATGTTCGCCGGATAGCATCAACGTCTACAGAAATATTGCCATGATAGCCGTTGTGGGGCAAAACATGGCTTATACAGTTGGTGTGTCGGGGAGAGTGTTTGGCGCTTTAGGCCGGGCAGGGGTAAACATTCGAGTCATTGATCAGGGATCAAGTGAAATCAACATAATCATTGGCGTCAGCGATTCCGATCTGGAGAAAGCAATAGAAGCCATATACTACGAATTCAATTAGAAACGAGGTCTTAGACCTCGCTTTTTTTTGATTCCTGTTTTGAGAAATGCCTTTTTGCGATGGAAACAGCTTCCAAAGCATCCTTCCCATAATGGTTTGAGCCAATATCTTTGGCATACTCATCGTTCAAAACCGCACCACCAACCATAATTGTTATATCTGGAAACTCGTTTTTCAAGATTTCAATTGTTTTTTTCATATTAAAAACTGTGGTAGTCATCAATGCACTTAACCCAATCAATCTGACGTTTTCTGATTTCACACGATTGACGATAACGTCCGGTGATACATTCTTGCCAAGATCAATCACATAGAATCCATAGTTTTCCAATAACATCTTGACTATGTTTTTTCCAATGTCATGGACATCGCCCTCTACCGTGGCTAGAATGATTTTTTTATCCATATCAGATGAAGACTCATTGGAACGGCTATTCTTAATGACTTCAAAAACCTTTTGAACCGTTTCAGCAGAATTCAGTAGTTGAGGTAAAAAAATATCACCTGTCTCGTATTTCTTTCCAACAAGATCGAGAGCGGGGGAAATATAGGCATTGATTATATCAAGGGCGGACATTGTTTCCAACAATTTACCGGTCAGATGTACGGCTTCATTCTTTTTAGCTTTGACAATATGATCGTATAGATTGGCTTCTTTAGATGCAGTCTCAACAATCGATGATGCTGATTCCATTGGTTTCATGCTGCTGTAATGATTCAAGTATTCCCTCGAATCCTTGTCGATTCCTCTCAAAACCCTGAAAGATCTGATGGCATCCATTGATTTTTCGGATGCGGTATTCATAATTGGAGCGTCCAGACCCATGGTCAGAGCGCTGACTAAAAATGCTGAAGTCAGAGTGTCTCGATTGGGTAGACCATAGGATACATTGCTGACACCCAGACAGGTTTTGACACCCAATTTTTCTTTCACTTCCCTGATGGCTATCAAAGTCTCAAAAACATCTTTTTGTTGTGCAGAAGCGGTGAGTGTCAGACAATCAATGATGATATTCTTTGGTTTGATGCCATAAGCCGCTGCCTTGTCAACAATATTGGAGGCGATCTTCAGTCTTTCACCGCTTTTTGAGGGGATGCCCTGATCGTCCATTGTGAGACCAATCACACAACCGCCATATTTTTTG
>DMAP01000184.1 GCA_003446975.1 Clostridiales bacterium
CCTGATAGCTGACGAACATCTGATCCGCCAGTTCCATCTGGGTCATATCTTTGGCTTTGCGAAGCGCTGCGATTTTCTTGCCGATAAGTTTTGTGTCAAACATGGTTACCTCTTCTTCTAAAATTATAGTTCAGGTGAGCCTGGGAAGGTCATTTTCCTGTACTTCCCTCGGCTCGGCTGATTGGCTGTGGATGATTTATCTGTTAAGTTTGTTCAAAGGATTGAACAATGATGTGTTATGAGCCTTGTAGAAATCCTCGCTCTTTGTGATGGTGATCCTATTGTCCAAATTTTCGATATTTGTGTCGTTAAGGTTCTGAGCTTTTGATACGCTGTGGGCTTTCACACTGCTTGCAGCTTGCGGCCTTCCGATAATGAAAGATAAGACATTGATTTTCCTGGTGACTAACATTTCGTACTCCTTTTTTAATCTGAACAGATTGTAGGGGAAAAGTGCTCAGAATCCTATCAAGCAGCGCTTGAATCCGCCCATTTCAAGCGTTAATTGAGTTGAGGTTTTGGCTTTTGGAGAGGGGAAGTTGGAGACTTGAAGGTAAAAGCCTATCCTGGCACCCTTCGGGCAGGCATCGCACTCAGGGGACCAGAGAAGAACTCGCCAGTTTCTTACTATAAATTGCAACCACCGTTATAATAACCCTGACTCAAGAAAGGGAGTATCTATGTCATTCAACTCAAAACTCACTGACCTTCTGAAAACCAATTCCAATTTCGTCGATGATGAAGGCGAATTATTGTTGGCTGCAGTTCAGGATAGGGCATGGAAGCTAGACCATGACCTGATTCGCCTGCTCCTGTCTGATGACGAAATGAAGGCAAAGTTCTTTGACGAGATTGACGGTTCATTGCTTTTCAATACCAACACCTTTATTGAATATATCTCCCAAAAGAATTTTCTTGATAACTCCTATACACGCTTTCGCAACCGCATTGGCTTGACCATCGATGGAAAATATCTGAGCGAGCGGGGTGAAGTGTCTCTGGCTTGGGCATACAAGGATTGTGTTCTGGAGGGTGGGCAGACCAAAGAAGAAGAAAAGCGTAAGGAGGTTTTCTTCAATGAGGTTTTGGCACAGGATGAAATCAACCGCATGTTTGACCCCAAAGTATTGATGAATTTCACCCGCTACACCACTGCCGGTGCACAGCCAGTCAATGAGATAAAGCGGGATGAGAATGGGGTAATCAGGGAAAACCTATTAATCAAGGGCAATAACCTGATTGCTCTTCACACAATCAAAGAACAGTTTCGCGGCAAAGTAAAGTTGATTTACATTGACCCTCCCTATAACACAGGGGGAAGTACTGACACTTTTGTTTATAACAATAGTTTCAAGCACTCTTCGTGGTTAACATTTATCAAGAATAGGATTGATGTTTCTAAAGACTTACTTACAGACGATGGTTTTATCGCAGTGACGATTGACCATGAAGAATTATTTTATTTAGGTGTTTTACTGGACGACATATTTGGGCGTGAAAATAGAGTGGGAATTGTAACAATTCTTATCAATCCTAAGGGAAGGCAACATGAGCGATTCTTCTCTGCAGCAACAGAATACATGTTAGTCTATGCAAAGAATAAGAATGTTGCTCAGTTCAATAAAGTGGCAATTGATGAAGATATCAAACAAAACTTTATCAATGCAGATGATAAAGGGAATTACCGCTTAATTCCTTTTAGCCGCATTAGGACGAGTACTTTAAGGGAATATAAACCTAATTTTTGGTATCCGATTTATGTAAGTCCTGATTTATCGGATGTAACTCATGAAAGATTTCTTGGTTATCATGAGATTTACCCGATAGAAAACGGTAATGAGTACTCATGGAAGACGAAACTTGATACTTTTATCGAGAGAAATCATGACAATTACTTTATTGCAGAGAAAATTGAGGGAAGAATTACTATTCTCCATAAGTACTATGAACAGCAAGTTTTGAAAAACCTTTGGACAGACAAAAAGTACTTTCCAGAATTTCAGGGCACTAACTTGTTGAAGAAATTGTTAGGTGAAAATTTCTTCAGCTATCCGAAATCCTTGTATGCTGTTTTGGATACGCTAAGGATAATGACTAATGAAAATGATATCATCCTTGACTTTTTTGCTGGTAGTGGCACTACAGCTCATGCAGTGTTGGAATTAAACAATAATGATGATGGAAGACGAAACTTTATTCTTTGTGAACAACTCGACTACATTGAAAGTGTTACAAAAAGACGAATAGAGAAAGTAATCCAAAATAACAATCAAGGAGACTTTATCTTTTTTCAATTAAAAGGACAAAATCAGGTATTTGTTGATTTACTTAGTTCAGCAAAAACTACCGATGAACTTGTGAAAATCTGGCAGGAAATGGTAGAGAATTCCTTCCTCAATTGGTATGTCAACCCAGAAATACCCGAGGACGCCATGCACGAATTCAATGAAATCGGCAAGGAAGAAAACGGGTTGGTAAAACAGAAGAAACTTCTGATGGAACTCCTCGACAAGAATCAACTTTATGTCAACCTCTCCGAGATAGATGATGCCAAATTCAACGTATCAGATGAAGACAAAGCCTTGAATAGAGCGTTTTACGGGGAAAATAATGTCTGAGCAATTCTTATATCA
>DMAP01000257.1 GCA_003446975.1 Clostridiales bacterium
CGTCTGCCAGCTCAAAACGTCCTTTGCGCATGGCCACAGCCCCGGTAAAGGCCCCTTTTTCATATCCAAACATTTCCGATTCAAGTAGATTCTCAGGAATTGCTGAGCAGTTCAATGTTACAAAAGGATTATTCTTTCTATCGCTATTCGAGTAAATTTCCTTGGCTACCACTTCCTTTCCAACACCACTATCTCCAAGAATCAATATGGATGCATCAGTCTTTGAAACAATTGGAATCAGCGATCTGATATCACGAATACTTTTGGAATCGCCTATCAATTTTGATGCTCTCTTGGTCTCCTTATAATATTTCAGTTTGCTAAGCAATGCTTTATTCTTCTGTATTTCCGCTTCAAGTTTCTCCTTCAATTCTGAGGTTCTTGTTAAATCTTGTATGAATGTGTAGACATAAATTATATTATTATTATCATCAAAGATAGGTGTACTGGTAACCATAATATTTCTTTTATCAGGTGAATGGGTAACCATGGACACCTTTTCTTTTTTTTCCAGGACTTCTGTAGCAGCAGATTTTGTCGAATAATTTTGGTAGTAGATATAATCATTTTCTGATTTATTCCCGGAATTGACATTTGAGTTGTTAATGGACATGAAATACATAAGTTGGTTTTTCATCAACTCATCTATAGGTTTGCCAATGGCCTCAGATTTTTTTAATTTATAAGCATTAACCCATGCATGATTTACAAACACAACGATACCTTTATTGTCTACTATATGGATAGGTGTATCGATAAAATCTGATACGATACATGCGCTTAAATCTTCACATCTTGCAATGTCTTGTTTACTCATAGTTACACCTCCTTGCCAATAATTGTAACATATTTGATTTGGTGAAACAATTCAAATAATACAAATACACATCATTAATACAAAAATAAATTACATTATTGTATTATTTGAGGTGCAAAATTTATTTATGATTTTGCCATTTTAGAATTCTATCAGTTTAAATAATTAGAAATGTCGTATTTAGAAAGGTTACAGACTATAATGTCTTGATTTCTAAGGAATATTATAATTTGGCATGCAATTTGCACTAAGGTATATAGGAATAAAAGAATATGATATCAACATGAGGATATGAAATGAAGATGATACTAGCTTTCAACGGCAGTCCAAATCCAATCGGCAATACTTCTATTGCTTTAAACATTGTAACGAATGAATTGAACAAAAGGAATATTTTGACTGAAAATATTCAAATTGGGGGAAAAACAATCAGACCCTGTAAAGGATGTAGAAAATGTTGGGATTTGAAGAACAAGCAATGCGTCATTACGAATGATATTGTTAATGATTTAATCTTGAAAATGTATCGATCGGATGGGTTTATTATTGGCAGCCCGGTTTACACATCAAATGTAACAGCAGAAGTCAAAGCTTTTATAGACCGTACGAATTTTGTTGCAAAAGCGAACGATTCTATGTTCAAGGGTAAAATCGGAGCTCCAGTCATAGTAGCAACAAAAACCGGCGCAACATTCGCATACGCGGCGATCAATTTTATGTTTGGCATATCCGAAATGATTACTGTAGGCTCAACATATTGGAATTCAGCTTTTGGGAAAATGCCAGGAGATATTCTAAGTGATGATGAGGGAATCAGAAGTTTTGTGAATCTTGGTAAGAACATGGCAGAAATGCTAAATAAATAAACGTTAAAGGAGGTTGCGTTATGAGTAGAGAAATTTTAAAAGGGGTAATAGACATACATATTCATGCCGGTCCATCGGTAGCGGATAGAGAAGTTGATGCGGGAGATATGCTGATAAGAGCACAAGAAGCTGGCTACGCTGGGTTTCTGGTAAAAGACCATTATTTCCCCAGCATGTTGGGAACTAAAATGGTAGAGAAACATATGGGCAATGGAAGCTGTAAAGTTTACGGATCTATGGCTTTGAATAACTCAATTGGTCTATTTAATCTAAAAGCAGTCGACACAGCAAGGCAAATGGACGCCAAAATTATTTATTTTCCAACTGTTTCAACGCTGAAACACATAACAGATCATTCAAAAGCTGCATTTGTAGGAGCCGGGAAAGCTTCAGTGAATGAAAATCCAATTGTCTATGTGGATCAGTCGGGCACCTTTGATCCTGATGCAATAGAAGTTCTAAAATATATGGCCAAGCATGATATGGTGCTTGGAACTGGACATGGGTCCTTATGGGAGATCGATCATCTGGTCGAAAAAGCATTTGAACTTGGATTAAAAAGAGTACTGGTGAATCATCCTCATTACAATGTAAACGCTTCCTATGAACAAATGGCTAAGTGGTCAAAGATGGGTGCATTTATTGAATTGAATGCATGTGTTTTTAAAGGAGGCTCAAAACTGGGAACGATTGATGATTCTGTAGCGAAAGCTATGATTGAAGCATGTGGTGTTGACCAAATCATATTGGATTCTGATTTAGGACAGAAAGGAAATGGTTGTCCTGTAGAAGGATTATTCAACTTTATCAATTTACTTATGACTCAATTTGGTGTCACCGAGTCAGACATTAACAAAATGACGAAAGATAATCCTAAAAAATTATTGAATATTTAACAATACAAATTAAATTGGTAGGCAGAGCCTATTAAATAAAAAACCAGGAGGATTTAAAATGACTACAGTAGCATCAGGTAATTGGAACACTTCACCGTGGGAACCGGTAAGAGAGGGAATAACTAGAGTTGTATTTGCGATGGAGGCAGATAGTGTATGCTGCACCATCGGAAGAGTTGAAAATGGAAATGAGGTGAAGCCTCATAGGCATCCCAATGAACAGGTTGCATTGGTTTTAGAAGGAGAGTGTGACTATTATGTTGATGGCGTTCCTTATCGCTTGACACCAGGTTCTTGGGTAACTGTGCCATCTAATGTTGAACACTATATACATGTTTATGACAGTCCTGTACCATGTATGCAAATGGATATATTCACACCGGATAGACCAGAATATACCGAAGCATATTCAAAATTCCTTGATTCATTGAAAAAGACAGAAGAATAAATAGTAATATTCACGTAGTAAATTCCATGATAAAATTGATTAATAATCTAGAAAGCGAAAGGAAGGATAAAATGAACAAAAAAGTTAAAACGTTAATGATTTTGGCGTTGATTTTTAGTTTGCTGCTTTCTGGTTGTGGAGGTAACACAACACCTACACAAGCCAGTTCAACAACGCAAGGCGATCAATCAACAGAAACACCTGCAGAACCTATAAACATTACCTTTGCTGACTACGGTAATAGCGCTATGGCACCAGCTGATGCTTACAGATATGCTATAGAGTATATCAGTGAAAAAAGCAATGGAAGAATTATCATAGATTATATTCCAAACGCTGTACTTGGAAATGAGACTGAGATGATACAGCAACTGATGGATGGTACGACAAAGATGGCAACATTAGGAACCAGCACATTCAGTCTCTATACTGATAAACTGGAAGCCTTCCAGATTCCATTCCTGATCACTGATTATGAAATACAGCAGAAAGCTTTTAATAGCCCTGAAGGTAAGGCTTTGTTAGCGGAATCAGAAACTTATGGCATAAAAATTGTTGGATTTGCAGAAAACGGCATAAGACATTTTGCTAATAATATTCGCCCGGTCAAAACACCTTCAGACTTAAATGGGCTGAAACTTAGAATAGTACCAAGTCAGATGCTGCGTCAATCAATGGAATTACTGGGAGCCAATCCAACACCTTTGAACTATGGTGAGATTTATACAGCACTTCAGAACAAAGTTATAGATGGCATGGAGATAAACATCACGTCAATGTATGCCATGAAGCATTACGAGGTTATCAAGTATGTTTCTGAAATTGGTATGTATCCATTCCCTGCTGTTGTTTGTTTCAATCTTGATTTCTGGAATTCTTTGAGCCAAGCGGATCAGGATTTGATAACCGAAGGCTTTGCAAAAGGGACTAAGAAACTGTTCGAAGAGTATCTACCGAATTTCGAAGAAGTTGCCAGAAAGGCATGTGATGATATAGGAATAGAATTTAATGTAATTGAAGATAGAGAAGCTTTTAGACAATTAGTGTTACCTGTCTACGATGATTATAGAGCGAGAGATCCAAAAATTGCAGCCTTTATTGACGCTGTGCTCAGTTTTCAGTGACATATAAAGTATTTAGTCTTAATCAATTTTATATGATTAAGGCTAAATACCACTTTCAAAGATGCATGCTGATAAGTAATGTGTGAAACAAGTGGTTAAAAGGTTAAAAAGGAGAATACATATGGAAATTGTTAAAAAAATACTAGATAAAATCGCAGAAATGATTAAGTATTTGCTTGGCATATTGCTTGCGGTAATGTTAATAGTGGCATTAATGGAGGTTTTCAGACGTTATTTTATCGGCAAATCATTCGCTTGGTCAGAGGAGTTAATCAGATATCTAATCATTTGGATTTCGTTTCTTGGAGGAGCTATTGGTTATAAATATCAAAATCTTGTTTTTTTTGACATGGTTTTAGGGAAATTAAAAGGAAAAGCGAAATATGCTGTAGTTTTGATGGTAAATACAATCAGCCTTGCATTTGTATCATATATTTTTGTCAATTCCATTCAAACATTGCTAAAACCATCTATCCTCCATCAAAAAAGTGTAGGGTTACAGTTGCCGATGATTGTTCCATTCTTAGCGGCACCTATTGGACTAGGATTAATGATATTGTTCGCATTGTACCATTACAAGGTAATTATTGATTATAACAGGGAAGGAGGGTTTGACCAATGACTTTAGCGATAGTAGCGTTTGTATTCACATTATTGGCTGGTGTTCCAATTGCGATGGTCCTTGGCATTTCAGGTCTCTTTCATATAATAGAGATAGGGAATCCTCAATATTTCAGTGTCATCACTCAGAGAATCTTTACAGGCATGGACGTCGTTGGATTAACTACAATTCCATTCTTTATTGTAGCAGGCGAGGTCATGAATGCTAGTGGCGTTACCAACAAGCTTTTAGATTTTACTAGGAGTTTGATTGGTCATTTTAGAGGCGGATTGGCTTACGCAACAGTATTTATTGCAATGATTTTGTCCGCAATCCTCGGATCAGCCAATGCAGTTGCATCAATCCTTTGTGCGGTTTTAATTCCAGAGATGAAAAAAGACAATTATCCTGAAGAATTTAGTGGTGCGCTAATTGCTTCATCAGGTATTCTAGGACCTGTTATCCCACCTAGTGTAACCTTTGTCTATTTCAGTGTTATCAGCAATGTGTCTGTCAATGGACTTTTCATGGGAGGAATCATTCCTGGACTTTTATTGGGAGCGGGATTCATGGTAATTATCGGAATTAGTGTCAAAGCCTTGAATTTGGCAAAAGGGGAACCATTCGCCTTGAAAAGGCTCTTTTCATCATTTTTACATGCTTTACCTGCTTTGATTGTGCCCTTTATCATGGTTGGTGGAATAATGACTGGTGTTTTCACACCAACTGAATCAGGAGCAGTTGCAGTATTGGCCGCCATACTAGCTGGCTTATTTTACCGTAAGTTCAAGTTCTCATATTTACCTGGCATTTTTACTAGAGCGGCTATAACGACCGCTGGAATATTCTTGATTATCGGCTTTGGAAATTTAATAGGCTGGTCTATGGCTATTGATAGGATCCCACAAGCCATTTCAGCTGCGATTCTGGGAGTTACAACAAGCAAGACTATAATAATACTTATGATGCTTGGCATGCTCGTTTTGATTGGTTGTGTTATGGAAGCTACTGCAGCAATACTAATCTTCACACCGGTAATGCTCCCAATAGCTTTGGCTATTGGAATGCATCCAATTCACTTCGGTATTGTATTCTGTATCATGTTGACGATAGCACTTGTAACACCTCCTGTTGGTATGGTGTTGTTTGTCACATCCAATATAACTCAAATTTCACTCAATAAATTGAGTAGGGCTGTCATGCCATTTGTGATTATCGCATTTGTTATTACCACAATTCTGGCATTTGTACCGGGGTTGACCCTTTGGATACCTAAATTATTGGGTATAGTTTAATGCCTTGATTTGAAAAGAAACTAAGTTGTTAACAATTGTTTCATAAAAAAATAAGAACGGAGAAAGCATAATGAATAAACAATTTTCACTTAGAGAAAGAATTCTCAGTAAAGAAGTTGTATTGGGGTTGTTCTATAAGTTTAATAGTCAGGCAGTTGTTGAAATGGTAGGACATGCGGGGTTTGACTTTATTATCATTGATACTGAACATGCAAATTTCTCAAGCTATGATGTCGAGGGCTTGATAAGGGCAGCGGATGGCGTTGGAATGAGTAGTGTCGTAAGAGTGAGGGAAGCGAAACCTGAAGATGTTCTTCATGCGCTTGATTCCGGTGCCGATGGGGTACAGATTCCAAGCATCAGATCTGCTGATCAAGCGGTTGAGGTTTGTGC
The DNA here is from genome assembly GCA_003446975.1 of Clostridiales bacterium. Taxonomy (GTDB): domain Bacteria; phylum Bacillota; class Clostridia; order Tissierellales; family Dethiosulfatibacteraceae; genus 38-11. The sequence goes on from DMAP01000257.1 coordinate 6,441, forward strand.
TACCAGCAAGTATTATCCCCAAGGAAACAGAGGATTATCAATGACGCAACGATCAGGCATGTACAGCGCTTGGCCGAAAGACAAGAACTATTTCGACCATTCAAACAACAACTCACTAGTGGTTGTGCATGTCGAAAACAAAGAAATGGCGGATAATGTTGAAGAACTATTGAAAATACCACAGTTGGATGTTGTTTTTATCGGACCTGGTGATTTAAGCCAGTCTCTGGGGAAACCTGGACAGATGAATGCTCCCGAAGTGGTCAAAGTCATTGAAGAAGTGATTGAGAAAGTGTTGGCAAAAGGTAAAGCAGCTGGCATTTATTGCGGCACACCTGAAGCCATTAAGCAATACGTTGATCTTGGAGTAACTTATATTGCTTATGGATCGGATGTAACAGCTATGGCAAAAGCCCTTAAGGATCTTAAAATATCAGCAGATAATGTTTTAAAGCAACAATAACTTGTATAATCAAAAAAGAACTCTGTGATAAAAAACAGAGTTCTTTCTATTTTCATAGATTTCATAGAGCAATCTTATCCGCCAAGGTAAGCCATCTTGACTGAATCGTCTTCCAGCAGATCTGAGGCTTTTCCTTCAGCGATTATCTTTCCTGTTTCCAGCACATAGCCCCTATCAGCGATTTTCAAGGCTTTATGAGCATTTTGCTCGACAAGCAGAATGGTTGTTCCACCTTGATTCAGCTTTTCAATGATGTCAAATATCTCATCTACCAATAATGGCGCCAAACCCATTGAAGGCTCATCCATCAGCATAATTTTGGGTCTGGACATCAAAGCACGACCCATGGCAAGCATTTGTTGCTCACCACCGCTAAGGGTACCCGCAGGTTGTTTAAGTCGCTCCTTGAGCCTCGGAAAGCGTTTATAGACCATTTCGAAGTCCTCTAGGATCTCACGTTTGTCCTTTCTGATAAATGCGCCCATCTCAAGGTTTTCATAAACTGTCATTTTGGAGAAAACTCTTCTTCCCTCAGGCACATGAGCCATTCCCATATCGATGATTTGATGGGGAGGTACTTTTTTGATATCTTCACCCCTAAATTTGATGATGCCGCTGGATGGGTCCATCAATCTTGATATAGTTTTTAAAATAGTCGATTTTCCTGCGCCATTTGCACCGATAAGTGTTACAATCTCGCCTTCGTTGACGTGAAAACTCAAATCATGTATGGCATGAATCTTGCCATAGAATACATTTATATCTTCAACTCTAAGCATGTTTTCACCTACTCTCCCAGATAGACTCTGATGACATCGGGGTTGTTCTTGATTTCATCAGGTAAACCTTCTGCTATTATTTTACCGTAATCAACGACGACTATTCTCTCACAGATGCCCATTACCAAGCTCATATCATGTTCAATAAGCAGAATTGCAATATCAAACTTGTCACGAATAAAATGAATCGTCTCCATCAATTCCTTGGTTTCATGAGGATTCATTCCGGCTGCAGGTTCGTCCAGCAGCAATATTCTTG
>DMAP01000122.1 GCA_003446975.1 Clostridiales bacterium
GCCCAAGATACCGCTTGTCTGACTCGCTTGTCCTGCAGGTTTTCTCTTGTGTAGTTGAATCCGATATAAGTTGTTGAAAGATTGTCTCCCAAGGCTACTTGAACATTTGGATTATCTTGTAATCTCAATGTGTCATTTGGAGACATGTCATATGCTATATCAACGCCACCAACTTCTATTTCGATTGCTCTATTGGCTGCTTCAGGAATAAATCTGAATACCAGCTCGTTTACCCCTTTGGTTTCAGCCCAATAGTCGTTGAATTTAACCAACTCAATCCTATCACCTTCAAACCATTCTTTAAGCATGTATGGTCCGGTTCCATTTGGGTTTCTTGCTAGAAAATCTAAATCATGTGCATTGACATAAGCTTCAGATACCATACCCGCCGCGCCTACTGTCAGTGCAGATAGCACCGGGGCAAACGGGAACTTTAATACCATTGTATACTCATAGTCTCCTGTAGCACCACTTTTTTCAAAATCGATAACTTTCAGATTGTTTCCGACATAGCCCATCTCGTCGCCTCTGATTAAAGAGAAAGCGACATCACTGGCTTTAAGCTCGGTACCATCGTGGAATTTTACGCCTTCGCGGATTTTGAATACCAATGTGGTTTCATCAACATATTCCCAACTCTCAGCTATTGCCGGGATAATGTTCATGCTTTCATCCAATGCTACCAGCGTTTCATACATCTGCATCCTGACTTGCAATGATGCAGAGTCATTCTTTCCGTTTCCGTCCAGCTCACTTGGCGATGCACTCATAGCCATGACCAGTTTGTCTTTGGCTGGTGCTGGTGGGGCTGTTGTTGGGGCTGCCGTTGTTTCACCCGGCGCTGTTGTTGGAGCTGCCGTTGTCGGAGCTGCTGGCTGCGTACAGCCACTTAACAGCGTCACAAATACCAACACCAATACTAGTAATAAACTTATTTTTCTCATAAAATCCTCCTGTTAATAATTGTTTGTTTAGTGATTCCCTTCCTTCATTTGATCAACACAATCTTTTCTTGCCTTTTACTTAAAAACTCACCACCTTTTTCTTTTACTACAATGTTTTCTTCTGTCAGAATGCTGTATTCACCATTGCTGTACAGAATTGTAGGCTCTATTGTAAAGACCATGTTCTCCTCGATTGTTTCATGAGGAGCACTGCCATATCTAGGCCATCTCGGTCCTAGTAGGGCACCACCATCATGGACTAGTCTTCCGATCTGATGACCAGTTGCATGGCTGATTTCCGGCATGCCTATATCCAATAAATGTTTTCTTGCCAGATCATCCAATTGATATCCCTGCATTCCTGGTCTGATGCTTTCCTTGACAAGCGTTATTGCGTCGTATACCGCATCAAATCTCATTCTCATTGACTCAGGCGCTTCTGTTTCATTTTCCTTTAGAAAGTATGCTGTTCTCGCAATATCTGACACATATCCCTCATAATTCACTGAGAAATCCATAATCAGAAAATCTCCCTTCTGAATTACAGCATCACTTGGTTCTCTGTGCGCAATTTTTTCTTTCAATACCATTGGATAGGTCAGCTTGTTGGTTATGCCATTTGTGACACCTCTAGATTTCATCTCAGCCACAAACATTTCTGCAACTTGAATCTCTGTCATTCCTGCTTTCAGTTTATTGAATATGCTTTCATAAATATCAGTTGTGATTTCAATGGCCTTGACAATCTTTTCCACTTCTGATTTTGTCTTGATGCTTCGGATTTTTTTCAGAACCTTTTCTGAACTGACAAATCTAGACACCAGGCTCTTATCAAGTTTTTCCGACAACCACAGATATTTGCCCCTAGTTAATCCATCGCATAGATGATCGCTTTGCGAATAATTTAAGGCTATATGTCTTGGATTTAATCGCATCATCAATGCATTAAGTACTTCATCAGCATTGTTGGAATATTTAAACACCTCATCAAATAATCCGCTATTCTCGCTTTCCTGAGCATCAATAATACTAGCCACAGCGTATTTTTTTCCTTCTCTGGTAAAGATGAAAAATGTATTGCCGACTGTTTTCAGTCCTGTCATTAGATTGACCGCAGCATCGCTACCCTCGCTTGAAAATATGAGCCATGAATCCAAATCGTACTCATTCAAGTAAGTTATTGCTTGCTTTATCTTTTCTTCATGCAGCTTGCTCATTTCATACCCCCATTTCTGTTGCTGTCCAGCATAGCCAATGTGGTTCCTAATAGCACTTTAGTCCCATATAACAAGGATTCAATGGATATGCTTTCGTTGTGCAAATGGACTTTTTTTAAAACCTTGTCGAAAGAATCAATCTCCAGCATCGGAGAGTATCCGTAAACATTATGTCTGATATATCGTCCGTCAGTATTGCCTAAAGCAATCATCGGCAATAATGTGGTATCGTTGTCAAAAAGATTGGACTGTTCTGCTAAAAGTCTAATGAAATCATTATCCAAATCGCTTTCATATCCGTCAAAATACTTTGTTATGCTATAGTCCAAGTCCAGCCCTTCAAATATCTTATCCAAAGTGGCAATAACGTCAGACTTGGTCATTACCGGCAAAAATCTGAAGGTTGATTTTATTTCATATACATTATCTGTCTTAAATGCTTCCTGATCGTACTCGAAGGCATTCAAGGTCAGTGTGTGATGCGTCATATACTCCCAAAGGTTTTGAATGGTTTGATCTTTGCTGATAAGCGTTCCGGTTTTTTCTCTGAATCTGATTGTGACATCACACAAAATTTCTTCAGATTTATATCCAGCCACTCTTGAAATAATATCATTCAATCTGCTTATGAAATCATTACCTCCGGTTATCTTTATCGCTATCTCACAGACACCTTTTTCGCCACAAGCACAGATTCGGAATTGCTTTTCAAGATTTGGCAGGATGAAACCGCCACCTTCGTTAATCACATAGCCATTCGGTATCAGTTCTTTATGGTTTTCCACGAGATAATGCATCCCGTACTGGCTACCATTTTCCTCATCTGCGGTTGCTATGAAAATGATGTCTCTATCCAGGCTTATGTTGTTTCTTTTGATTAGTAGGAGAGGCATCAAAGCCATGACCGTCAGTTGCTTGGTATCTAGGGTTCCTCTTCCGATGATTTGACTATCAGAGATTACTCCTGCGAAAGGATCATGATCCCATTTTGAATCATCCACATCCACTACATCCAAATGAGACATAAACAGCATTGGTTCCTTATCGCCACCCTTGAGTCTGGCAATAATATTTCCTCTGCCCGGAGCTGATTCTATTATCTTATAGTCAATCCCTTCTCTTTTAAGAATATATGCCAGGTAATGAACAGCAGTAATTTCATTGTTTCGACTGTTGATTGTCCTGATTCTCACAAGATCTTGAAGTATTTCTATAGTCTCTTTTTCTATGCTTTCATTCCAAATATTATCAATCATCTTGATCCCCGTTAGTCTTTAAATAGAATCAGTTCATTTTGTCTGACGCTCAGAATCTCCGCCCCTGATTCTCTTATAACCACATTTTCTTCCACCAACATGCATGGCAATCCATCGTCTTGGATAACGGTTGGTTCAATAGCATAAACTTCATTCAATGCAATGTATTTATCCGATTGCGGTCTAGGGAGTGACAATCTGGTGCCAACTTCGTGGCAGGCAATGCCAATCTGGTGTCCCACAGCGTGTCTGATTGTTGGATAGCCACCTGCTTCAATGGTTGCCCTGCCGACCTGGTCAACTTCGTGACCTTTCTTGCCAAGACCTATAAAGTCTATCGTATTCGTAATCGCCTGATGAGCTGTATTGAAGGCGTGTTGAATATCCGATGGTGCTTGCGTTTCTCCCGGTTTTAGAAAATAGGCTGTACGTGCTATATCAGATACATAACCCTTGTATCTCACACTGAAATCCATAATTAATATATCACCAGGTATGGATTTTTCGTGGCTGGGATTTCTATGGGCAAGTCCTGCCCTCACCAGACAAACTATCGGATACTCATATCCTTCGCCAACGCCATTGGTCACATCATATTTCTTCATTCCTGCCACAAATAGATCCCCGATTTCCACTTCCGACATGCCACATTTGATTTGTGAAAACACCTCTGAATAAATGGTTTGTGTAATTTTTATGGCTTTTTTGATGTGTTCAAGCTCCGTCTCGGATTTCTTGCTTCTTAACTCTATTATAATGTCCTCGCTGGACACAGTGTTTTCGTTTATAAAATCTTTTCCCAACAGGTTCTCCAATTGGAGATACAATCCTTGGGTCAATCCATCACATAAGTTTTCATCTTTAGATATATTAAGGGCTAGTCTTTTTATTTTCAATTTTTTGAATAAATCTTTGAAATCATTGTCTATCGATTGGCCATATGCCTTCACTTCCGAGAATATGCCCGCTTCTTCATATTTTGCTTTGTCACTTGCTGATGTCAGCATGATGTGTTTTCCATCCTTCATGAAAAATGCGGCGGCAAGATGAACCGCGTCATCTCCTATTAAGAATGGCAATGTGGGGTCAGATTGCTCTCTAGAAAAAACCAGGAGGGAATCAATATTTTTTTCATTTAGAATAACCTCTAGTTGTCTTACTTTTTCAACAGGTATCCAGTATCTTTCCGCTAGCATGTCCTCACCTCTTCAATTAAATATTTACCACCATTACTTACTGTAATTTCTTTAAGTATTTCAATTATAGTTTCACTCAGTTCACTCTGTTTTTCAGCTAACTCCAAGGTTACTTCACACTCATAGGCAGACCTGTTTCTTTGTCCTCCAATAATACCTGTGTAACTCAATTTATCCTTGAGAACTTCATTCTTATTTATCTCATTAATGATCATTGATAAACTGTGTAATTCTTTATTGTTTGCATAATAAGGATTCCCGTTTGCCGGTTTATCGAAAAATATCTTAAATCTCATTTGCGTCCACCCCGTTTAAGCTTATTAAGGCTTTCTCCAATCTATCCAAACCCGCTTTTAGAATTTCAAAGCTTGTGGCAAAACTGATTCGGACAAACCCTTCGGATCCTGGTCCAAAATATTCAATAGATCCTGGCACAATCAACAATTTACGTTGTTTGTGCAGATACTTTACAAATGCCTCACTCGTCATTCCTGTCTTCCTGATATCCGCATATATAAGAAATGTTGCCTCAGGCTTCTCACAACTAATATTGGGCATCTTGGCTATTCTTTCCACTGCGTAATCCCTGTTTTTTTCGAGATGTCCAATCAGCTCATCCAGCCAGTAATAGCTCTTATCCATACACGCCATAATAGCGACTTGCGAAAGAGATGTGATGCCTCCCGCTGTAGTCATAACATGTGCTTTGTCGACTAGTCCTTCAAATACATCTTCATCCTGGCAATAGATGCATCCCGCTCTCAAACCTGCAATGCCAAAACTTTTGGAAAATCCAAAGACTGAAATTGTTTTTTTATTTCTACTGTTGCCTAATTCCAGGATGCTATTGAACTTATTGCCCGGATAAATGATATCTGACCATATTTCATCATTCATGATCCACAAATCATGTTTTTCTGCCACCTTCAGAAGGTGGTCCAAATCTTCCATCGGGTAGAGCTTGCCCAATGGATTATG
>DMAP01000314.1 GCA_003446975.1 Clostridiales bacterium
GACACCGCCCTTTCACGGCGGCGACAGGGGTTCGAATCCCCTTGGGGACGCCAAGAACATCCATAAGCCCTTCCATTTATTTGGAAGGGCTTTTGTGCTGGTAACGAAGGGATAGGCTGGGGCGACCGTAATAGAAGTAGTGAACAGTCGCCCAAAATAGAGACAGCGATGCACCTCATCAACCCTCCCTTGTCTGAATTTTTATGATATTAACGGTCATTATGCACATATTGAAAGCTGAACAGTCATGATCAAAATATCTTTTCAGACCATTTTCTTGTTCTTTGTTCTCTTCTTCTGTACCTCATGTGCGAGCAAAGTAGACCCTTATAACAAATACGGAATTGAGAAATTCACCCCCGGTGAAAACTCCCTCCATTACGTAGAGTTTGGTAGTGGCAAACCGGTTATTTTGATCCCCGGTCTGTTCGGAACCAACAATGTCTGGAATCGCATGATCCCGTTTCTGGAAGGCAATTATCGCCTGCTTGCCATCGATAACTTTGGCACCGGAAAATCAGGCCGACCCGACGACGACTTCAGCTATACCGTTGCCGAGCAGGCCGATATGATCGTGGCGATGATGGAGGATCTGAAGATAGAGAGCAGCTCAATTGTCGGCGTCTCTTATGGCGGGATGATCGCCCTCAACATTGCCGCAAGATATCCTGAGAAGGTTTTATCAATCGTCTGTATAGAAGGGGCGGTTATTATGCCGAAAAACACCCCGTACAAGCGGTTGATACAGGGACTTAAATACCCGATCCTCGGCAATGCGATTATCGGATTTATTCGCTCCGGGATGTTTGACGAAACCATGGCCAAGGATATTATGGGTGAATCGTGGTCCGAGCTGCAAATTGAAGAACAAGCAGAAATAACATCGATCATCGCAAAAAATGCCGATGCCGCATCGCGCCGCGTCTGGCTCGGTTTGGCCCGCGCCCTGAACGATGCTGAAGATTTTACCGAAGAGGCAAAATCGATTACGGCGCCGGTGCTTTATCTTTCCGGAGATCAATCAGAGTTTCGCGAGATGACTGATCTGAACGTCGCCTATTTTAAAAGAAATCTTCCCAACGTCGAGCTGATTTCATTCGCTGACGGAGTTCATGATCTTGAGCTGCAAAAACCAAAGGAGATCTCGGCGATGGTGGTCGATTTTATTGAACGGATGCGTCCGGACAAAGAAGTCGTTACTGAAGTCGGTCAACTCGAGTATCAAGCAGGCTATTAGCAGGTCGCTTGCTGACATAAAATATATACAAAGCCCTTCTGTTCATGCAGAGGGGCTTTTTTGTATTGGCGCTGCGAAAGAGGGGTGGTTGTGTTGTCTGGTTGGCAATAGAGTGATGTTTAATTGGCAATATATTTGGCAATGGGGATACTGTCTGTAATCAGTCTGGGAGTAGGTATCGTTAATTCAATAAAGTAACAGTGTCCCAATCAAACAGTAGTTGCTGCTGATAAGTGTCAAGCGGTGACTCGACCCCTTTGCCGACCCCTTTGCCCTGCGGAGGAGGCCAAAACCCTTCTGTTATTGCAGAGGGGCTTTTTTTATTGTGTCGGGGGCTTTGTCGTCCAATTGGCAACGGAAGATACTATGGTGTGGCAAGCGCGTAAGAAATTTTTAGTCGCTTGTAGATAGATTTTAATGATAATGTGTTGAGATGTGATTGCATGATCTAATTTGATGGGGGGAGAGATGATTGATATTAAGATACTTTTTGGTTCTGAGCTTTTCCGTAGGCCTTTTCTCTTTTTAAACAACGTGCATTTAACTCACCTGAAACATTTCTTTATTTCTATCCTTTTTGTGCTTGCCTTTCTCTCTCCAATGTTCCTTTTTGGATGTCAACCCGACACTCCAAACAAGGAATCTCTTGCGTGGTTGGAACAAGCTAAATTAGCTAAAAATTTTGATCAAAAAATATATCTATTCTCAAAATCAATATCTGCAGATGGCAGAAATTATGAAGCGTTCGCGCGTCGAGGATATGCATATTTAATAACTGGTTCAACTGGGTGGGACCCTCTGGGTGGAAGGAAAATTTATGCTCGCAAGAGAGCGTTGGCTGACATAAATAAAGCGATTGAACTCAATCCAAACTATGCTCTTGTTTATGCGTATAGAGGGTTAGCATATTCTGAAACCAATAATTTTGATGATGCAAAAATAGATTTTGAGCATGCGATTAAAATAGCGCCCAGGAACCCTGAACTCTATCTGATGAAGGCAAGATTTTTCTACCAATATGCAAAGTATGATCAAGGCTTGAAGGAAGCAAGCTCCGCACTAAGTATTAATCCAGAATTGGCCCACGCCTTTTTAGCCCGATCTAGATGTTATTCCCAGCTTGGAAAATACAGAGAGTCGTTAGTGGAAATTCAAAAAGCACTAAATGTGACACTTGATTCATCCGAACTATATATTGCGAGATCTTTTATATACAAACGTCAAAACGACTTTGACAAGGCAGTTACCGATGTCAACAGTGCCATTGAATTGGATTCAAATAACTATCGATATTATAAATTACGTTCCGATCTCTACCTTGCTCTTCATCTGAAGGATAAGGCGGAGCAGGATTTGGTGACGTCAAATGAGCTGAATCCAGATTACCATTTTCAACGTAGCCTGTTTTCAGACCCAGAGGAAGGTATTGGTTACATATCAAAAGCTATTGAATTAAATCCGTGGAACTCTTCTTATTACGCAATGAGAGGAAGACTTTTCTCCGCAATATATGAGCACGATAAAGCTTTGACAGATTTCAATAGGGCCCTTGAATTAAACTCAGAAAATAGGAGTGCATATAGTTACCGAGGAAATCATTACAGTACAGTGAGTGAGCTAGAACTAGCTTTGGGTGATTATAAAAAAGCGTGTGACTTAGGCGACTGCGAGGCGTATGAAAAAGCACTTATGGAAAAACGGCGACCAGATGATGAAAAGTTCTGGGATCAGGTTTTTCAAGGTGTCTATAAAGCTGCGGATATCCTTAAAAGGTATGATGATGAAAAACCATTCTGGTGGGAAGAACAGTATGTAAGGGATAAGTTGTCTCGGATTAATTATGCTTTTTATCATGGAGACAAGGCCTCAATAGATATTAGAGATATTTGTCAAACACTTGTCGCTGTTTTTGATGATGACACTTACATCCCTTCAGAAATAGCGGCATATCAAAAAGTTCCTGAAAAGCTTTTAGCTCAATTAGCTAAATCTGAATCAGAGAAGACTCTGTCTGGGGTCGCAAAAAATTTGAATACACCGATAGATATCTTGACGAGTCTTTCTCTTTCTGAGAGCAAAATGATTCTTATGAATCTTGCAGACAATGCAAGTTTGCCAGATGATATCTTGGTCTCATTGGTGAAATATTCAGACATTGAGGTTGCCAGAAAAGTTCGGTTAAACGTTAATGTTACACGAGATGATGCAACGCAGGAAAAGATGAATATTGTTAAGGAAATATATGCTTTACGTGCTCCTCTTTCAGAGAATTGGCGATACAGGAATGAAGGCGAAGGAAAAAACCTCAGTAAATATGTACACGTGACAGAAAGAACACTCTCTGCACTTGCGCAGGACGCAAGAGAATACATTCGATTATGGATTGTACGCCATCCTGGCACGCCTTCGAATATCCTGGCTGACTTATCAAATGATTCATCTGTAACGGTTTTGTATTGGATTCTTCTGCATGAAAGGTCTTCTGACAGAGTCAAGAAAATGATAGTTGATAGTCTTGGTAAAGGTGGAAGTGTCTTAACGTTGGAAGACGTGTATCTAGCTATTGCAGCAGACGGAGAAATTGAAATGCGTCTTGCGCTGACCATGATTCAGGATGTCCCGGAATCTGTTTTAGAACTGCTCAGCGACGATTCGGAAGAGGATGTCCGAAAGCGCGTGGTACAGAACCCCAAAGTAACAAATGAATTGATAAGGAAGCTTAGCCTTGATAGTTCAAACAATGTCAGGTATTCAATTGCCCGGTTCAGGGGAACGCCCCCTGAAATTTTATCGAAGCTATCTCTTGAGAACGATAAGATGCGGACAGTGATTGCCGACAATGTCAACGCACCGGTTCATCTTTTGAAATCTCTGAGAAAAAGCAGTGAGGAGGAAATTGCAAAAAAGGCCCAAAGCACACTACAGAACCTTGAGAAAATTGAAAAGTTGCGTGAGAGAAAAAGAGAAAGTCTTTACTTGGTCAGTTCCCGTGGAAGGGCCCATGGAGGTCTGTCAAAGGAGGAGCGGATCAACTATGTAAAAGCACTTTTGCAAGAGGTGGCCGCTGAGTTCAGAATCCTTCAGAAAGATGACCCTTTTTACGAGCATCGGCGGGGCAATAAATCCCTTCAAAAAGAATCACAATATCGATTCAATACATTCTGGTTGCCAGCCTACAATGAGTTGATTTCCCTTATAGAGCACAAGAAATTCACACTGCGAGAAGTTAACTCTTTGGCAGACTCTGTTTTCCATGAACTTATCTATCTCCGGTATGTCGATCCGGAGACTCTTGTCGAAATTGAAGACTTGAAAATGAACTTCTTTAGAAACCAATGGTTTTTAGCCCTGGATTTAGACAACAGGTTGGATGAGCAACCGCCCACGAGTGAACAATATTCGTGGCTAAGAATATTGGTAGATAATTGCTATAGGAACATTGATCAGAAGGTCACCCAGAAGAATGTAGATTTTATGTTGGAAGTTCTGGAAAACCTCCCTGTCAAAGGGGCTCTATTGTCTGGAGATATTGCAAATAGGCTTTATGATGGCAGCCGCTATATGAATTTGTATGAAGCTAATATTTATTATGGATTTTTGGCTAAATTATCTGAATCAAAATTGTTGTTGAATCGTATTTACTCTCGGTTTGGCATGATAAAGATTCAGTGGAAAAAAGGGGATAACATTGATGCAAGCTTTTTGTCTGAAATACGGTCATTGAAAAACTTAATATTGAAGGGTGAATTCAGATGCTACGGTGACGTTGAAAAATCAAATTTATACAACAACCTCAAATTGATCGAATTCAATGTAAAGAAAAAGTTGTCATGATTTAAAAGCCTTTTGATCTTGGTTTTTATAGGAGGATATGTGATGCAAAAATTTATTGTTCTAGCTCTGATTGCTTCATTGTTGTGGGGCTGCTCAGGTTGGTATGAATCGAAATTAGAAAAGGCCGGAATATCTTTTGATGTAGATTCTTTGCTAGTGCAAATTGAGCAAGATAATATCGACAATGTCAGACTGTTTATGAAGGCGGAAATGGATGTGAACTCGCAAAATTCATCCGGGATCAGCCCTTTGATGGTCGCAGCAAAAAATGAAAAACTTGAAATATTGAGCTATCTTCTTGAATCTGGCGCAGGTTTGGAATTGAAAGACAAGAGAGGATACACGGCTCTGCGCTACGCAGTCAATGCAAGTCGTCAGTCAACTCTTTTGGAACTGATTAAAGCGGGCGCCGATGTCCTGACGAAAGATTTGGAATCGATTTCTGCCATTGAAGTTGCCATATTGAATCGCGATAAGGGTGCACTTACTCAACTTATGCAAGAAAAGCCGAATTTGTCATTTTTAGATGATGTGGATGGAAATGGTCTTCTATGGCAGGCATTGAAAGAGCAAGATTATTCATACAAGTTGTTCTTGTTTCTTGTTGAGTGTGGGGTGCCCCCAAACGAAAGAGACAAAAAAAATGAAACGCCACTTTTTTTCTTTGCAAGAAAACCTCATCAACAGAATGTAATTATCTCACTTGTAAGGGCCGGTGCCGAACCAAATTTGAAAAATAGTGAAGGCCTGACACCATTATGGGCAGCTTTAGAAAACCCTTCAAATGTGGTGACAAATGTAAAGGCATTGCTTGAAGGTGGGGCCAATCCTGATATTAAGAGTCCTGACTGGTCCAGAGGCCATAACGATATCTGGAGCCAAAATCAAAGAGGGCTCGGTAGGAAAGACCACTTTGGGCGCAATGCGGGTTGGGATGCGGATACCGCATTGACGTACACCTTGTCAGAAACATCACCATATTTTCAAAATATAGTAGTGCCGCTGTTAATTGAGGCCGGTGCAGATGTAAACACTCCCGAAATTAATGGCTTAACCCCCTTGATGATTCTTTGTTATAAAAATCAATCTTCAACTGAAGAGCTTGCGCGGATTGATCTGTTGCTCGCCTCAGGTGCAAAAGTGAATGCACAAAGATATTATTTTCTGGATGAAACTGGAAAAATGCGGACAAAAATGACTGGCGTTCCTGAAAATGGAGCGGCACCAGGGCAAACGGCTTTATTATTGGCAACCTCGAAAGGAAATAGTAACGCAGTCGAGAAGCTTATCTCCTTCGGTGCTGACGTCAATATCTATGATGTAAAGAAAGTGACCCCTTTACACTATGCTTCAAATCTTGGGGATGTACGTTTGGTGCAACTGTTATTGGCGGCCGGGGGGGATCCTAACGCCTCTACTGCTGGCGGGCAAACCCCAGTGATGTTAGCGATGACGCACGGAAAAGCAGATGTAATTGAAGTTCTTATTGAAAAAGGTGGGGAATTGCCGATTGGTGAAGGGATAGGCATTCATCTGCTTGATGCGACTTCGAGAGCAGAAAATCTTTCGACTCTATTGAAGAGTGGTAATGTCGAGGTGAATGCTACAGATAAAGAAGGTACCACACTGTTGATGAAGTCTTTGGAATCTAATAAATTTAAGAATGCTAAAGAACTTATTTTACAGGGGGCAAATGTTGAAATTGTCTCCAAAAAAGGTTTTTGGGCTTTGGCGTACGCTGCTCGAAAAAATCAAGTAGAATTAATTGAAATGATTCTGGAGCGTTACGGGGATGAAACGTTAAGACAATCCCACCTTGATAGGGCCTTGGACCTTGCTGCCGACCAGGGTGCCATTGATGCAATTAAGTTTCTGTTAAAAAAAGGTGCAGAAGTAAATCCTGTTCTAAATGGAGAGTCAATGATGACTCCTTTGATGGGTGCCTCTGGAAGTGGGTCACTTGAGGCAGTAAAGCTTTTGGTTGAAGCAGGTGCAAATCTTAATGTTACAAAATATCATGGAAAAACTGCAAAAACCTTCGCAAAAGAAAATGAACACAAGGAGATTGTAGCGTATTTCAATAAGATTGGAGCTAAATAAACCTGTTCTCCCCCAGCGCGGCACACCATTTTCAAAATAACGTCCTTTCAGGAGCCTTTCTGTCAGGACGTTAAGTTTTCTGGTCCCTATCGAACAAAAGGGGTCAAATCGAAAGCGCCGGTAAAAGCCGGC
>DMAP01000189.1 GCA_003446975.1 Clostridiales bacterium
GCAGCAAGCTCTGGTGCTTACTGGTATTTTCTACCCCCTGGGATTTGTGTGGTTTTGGTTGTTTTATCATTTACTTTTTTAGGTTACGCTTTTGACGAAATACTCAATCCCAAGTTAAGGAGGCGATGACCTTGGAATTACTAAAGATCAATAATTTAAAAACCTATTTCAGCATCTCTTCCGGTACAGTTCGTGCAGTTGATGATGTCAGTCTGACTCTAGACTATGGCGAGTCATTAGGGCTGGTGGGCGAATCCGGTTGTGGCAAAACAACTACCGCCCTTTCCATTACCCAACTCCTGCCTGCAGAGGGAGGCATTGTTGCAGGTGACATCCTGCTCGAAGGAAAAAATATCGTGCGCCTAGACGATTCAGAAATAAAAAAAGTAAGGTGGAAAGAAGTCTCTATGATTTTCCAAGGAGCAATGAATGCATTGAATCCGGTTATGAAAATAGGAGATCAGATAGCAGAAGCAATCATACTTCACGAAGATTTGTCATATAAGGATGCTATCATGAGAGTCGAGGAGCTCTTTAAACTTGTCGAGTTGGAACCAAAAAGAATATCCAATTATCCCCATGAGTTCAGTGGCGGCATGAAGCAAAGAGCCATGATAGCAATGGCTCTTGCATGCAATCCAAAGCTTGTGATTGGTGACGAGCCCACCACAGCTCTGGATGTAATGGTCCAGGCACAAATTTTGAACCTTCTTGACAGACTGAGAAAAGAACTGAATATGGGGATTATTCTAATAACCCATGATCTATCCATATTAGGAGAAACATGCGACAAAATTGCTGTCATGTATGCTGGAAAGATAGTTGAGACTGGCTATGTTGAAGATATTTACAACAATAATATGCACCCTTACACCTATAAATTGCTATCTTCCTTTCCAAACATCCACAAAGAAAGAGTGATGCCGGATGCTATTGAGGGTATACCGCCTGATCTGATCAATCCACCTTCAGGTTGCCGTTTCCATCCCAGATGTCCCTATGCAAAAGACATCTGTGGCAAAGAGGAACCAATCATGTCGTTAGCTAATGAGGGGCATTACTATGCATGCCATTTCGGGGGTGTCCACAATGAAAAATAAGCAGAAAATAGTATCCGTCAACAACCTTAAGGTTGTGTTTGAAATCAAGCAATCTTTCATCAATGAACTGTTCTCAAAAAAAAGAAAAATCGTGAAGGCTGTCGACGGTATAAGTCTCGATATCTACGAAGGTGAGATAGTTTCTTTAGTGGGCGAGAGCGGTAGCGGCAAAACAACATTAGGCAAAGCAATCCTAAATTTAGCGCCTGTCTCAGAAGGTGAGGTCCTTTTTAAGGGAGAAGCTGTAGACTTTAAAAATAGAAAAGAAGTGAAAAAATTTAGACAGAAAGCTCAAATGATTTTTCAGGATCCTTACCAAACCTTGGATCCCAAGAGCCTTATCTTTGATGCTGTAGTTGAACCTCTGGAAGTCAACAATCTGTTAAAAACCGTAGCGGAAAGAAAAGAAAAAGCGATTAAGGCTTTGGAGGATAGCGGTATGGCACCTGGCGAGGATTTCCTATATCGCTATCCCTACGAACTAAGCGGGGGACAAAGACAACGTGCTGCCATTGCAGGCTCCATTATTTTAAATCCTGACTTTATCGTTGCCGATGAACCGGTTTCCATGCTTGATGTGTCTATCAGATCAGGTATCCTAAAGCTGTTGCTCGACCTGAAAAACTCTAGAGATTTGGCTTTCTTATTTATTACCCACGATTTATCTCTGGCATGGCTCATATCAGACAGAATCGCCATCATGTATCTGGGTAGAATTGTAGAAATCGGTACATCCGATGAAATCATCAAGGGATGCATCCACCCTTATACCAAGGCATTGCTTAGCATAATGCCTGTCCCTGAAGTCAACAGAAACAGGGTTAGAAAAGTATTGACAGGTGAAATACCTGATCCGACAGAAATACCAAAAGGATGCAGATTCAACACAAGATGTGAATTTGCCTACGAAAAATGTTTTAAGGACGAGCCTGAGCTTGTCGAAATCAGCAATGATCATTTTGTGGCATGTCATTTAGCCACGGAGGATACAAATGTTAAATCATAAAAATATTTTGGATAAATTTACCGATAGCGAACTCTATCAACTAACTTCTGAGCTGATAAAAATACCCAGTTATACCGGGTTAGCAGAGCAGGAGAAGGAGATCGCCACCTTCATACACGATTTTTTCAAAACTGAAAACATCCAGGTGGAATTCCAGGAACCCCTTAAAAACAGACCCAATGTCATCGCAACATTAAAAGGAACTGGAAATGGAAAATCACTTATGTTGACCGGACATATGGATACAGTGCCACCATATAATATGATCAATGCGCCATTATCCGGTGAAATTGCGGATGGCAAACTTTATGGCAGAGGCGCATGTGATATGAAAGGCGCCCTTGCCTGTATGATGGGTGCCATGGCTGCTATCAAACGAAGTGGCATTGCACTTGACGGAGATCTTGTATTCGCCGGTGTCATCAATGAAGAACAAAAAAGCGAAGGCACCGAGTATATTGTCAGAAATGGTCCCCACACTGATGCCGCCATTGTAGGAGAGCCTTCAGGACTACAGATTGCGGCGGGTCACAGAGGTCTTGAATGGATAGAAATTGATATTACAGGAAAAACAACTCATGGCGGCACACCACATGAAGGAATCAATGCCATTTCAAAGGCTGCCAAGCTTATAACAAGTATAGAGAATGATTTGGTGCCAAAATTCAAAAAAAGAAGACATCCTCTAATTGGTGATCCTTTATTGAACTTTGGTGTAATAGAGGGAGGCGATCAACCCAGCAGCGTAGCTGGTAGATGCAAACTATTCATTGATAGAAGATGGACACCTTTGGAATCCTTCGACCTGATTATGGATGAGCTTAGAGGGCTTATATCCGATATTAAAAAAGAAGACGCAAACTTCAATGCTCAGGTCAAGCGATATTTTGCCGATTCCAACATGATGCTGCACAAACCATTGGAGATAGATTTGAACCACCCTATCATCAACTCTCTAAAAAGAGGAATCAAAATTTCTTTGGGAAGAGATCCTGAAATCATATCCTTTTTGGCATGGACAGATGCATCTTTGTTAAGCAATTATGCCAAAATACCAAGCGTGGTTTTTGGACCGGGGCACTTGAAAAACGCCCATTCTGAAGATGAATTTGTCGATTTGTCACAGCTGAAAGGAGCCTATGAGTCTTATGTTCTGACTGCTATGGACTTCTGCGATGGAGATATTGGAAATGATTGAAAAAATGCTCGAACACGTCAAAGAAAAAAGAGATGAAATCATTTCGGATTCTCTTAAACTAATTGACATCCCTAGTCTTACCCGGAATATCGATGACAACAGAAGGTGTCTAGACTATATAGCTCTATCCGCCCAGAGCGAGGGCATGAAGATCCGCTATACAAAAAAAAGGGATTGTCTAGTCCTTGAAATTGGAGAAGGAGAAGAAACCATCGGCGTTTTGACCCATGTGGATGTTGTGGATGCAGGAGACTTGAGTAAATGGCTAACCCCACCTTTCAAAGGAATATTTGATGGAGATTTCATAATTGGAAGAGGCGCCATGGATGATAAAGTCCCCACCGCTATCATCTTCAACATAATGAAGGTCCTAAACTCTCTTGATCTTGATTTCAAAAGAAAACTTCAATTAATCATCGGCACGAAAGAAGAAGAGGAATGGACAGATATGGTGAGTTACTTGAATGAATTTAGAATCCCTGATTTTTCATTCACACCCGATGGTGCATTCCCCATCCACAATATTGAAAAGGGCTATGCGGATGTGGTAATCTCATTCCCTTTCGAAAATATATTTCCAAACGGCAAAATAGTAACTTTTGAATCCGGCGATAGTCCCAACACAATTCCTTCAAAAGGCAGTTTTGTTTTTCATCAAAGCGCAAAGGATAGCACAATTGAGTTGCTCTCTTCCGGAAAATCAAGTCACAGCTCATTGCCCGAAAATGGAGATAATGCTTTGACAAAACTATGTGGATTGATCAAAGATATAAAACTTGAAAGCGAGAGATTCAATCAGATAATTGATTTCATAATGCTAATGAACAACATCTATGATGGCAGTTCACTTGGATTTGAAAACAATGACAATCAGTTCAATGGTGAGTTTATCGGTGAAACTTATGTGAATCCTACAAAGCTATGCTTCAGAGACTATCGGGTACTTCTTAACATAAACATTAGACATAAGTTGGGCGTGAATCAACAATCAATAGTGGATATATTTGAAAAGCATGGTAAATTATTTGACTTTGAATTCAAGATTTCAAATTACCTTGATCCATTGTACGTTGAGAAAGAGCATCCTATGTTCGATCTCATGGAAAAAGCTTATATTGAAGTGACGGGAAACAAAGGTGGCTTTGATTTGGCTGGCGGAACTTCATATGCCAAAGCACTTCCCAACACAGTTTCTTGGGGCCCCGTTTTCCCTGGGGAAAACGACACTTGCCATCAGGAGAATGAAAGAATCAGCATGGACAGTGTGATGAAATGCACTGAAATTTATGCCAGATTCCTCTACAAAGCCTGTATAGAATAGAAATCGACGACTCAACATGTTACAATATGATTATTCTATCGAAGGAGACGAATATTATGTTTGAAGATAAAATCAAACCTCTTTTTAAAGTCTTAATGAGCGTTCAGAGTGACACAAACACTTCCAGAGAGGTTATCATTGAAGAAGTTATATTGAAATGGCTGGAGGCACAACCTTATTTTGCTGAAAACTCTCATCTCTGTGGTGCTGTTCCAATTGATCAGGATCCTCATAGAAGGCAAGTCATATGGGCATTGGTCAAAGGGCACGGTGACAAAACCATCGTACTGATGCACCATCATGATGCTGTCGATATTGAAGAATATGGTCATATCAAACACTTGGCATTGGAGCCTGAACTGCTCCTAGAGGCACTAAAAGACAAGACCTTGTCTTATCAAACAAAAATAGATTTGGAATCAGGTGAATGGACTTTTGGACGAGGTTCAGCAGATATGAAATCCGGAGCTGCCATTCAACTGGTGCTTGCTTCATATTTCTCTGAGATGAAGGATTTTAATGGGAATATCCTTCTGCTTAGCGTACCTGACGAAGAAACCTTATCAAGGGGCATGCTTCATTCCATACCTCTGATGACTTCCTTGAGAGATCGTTATAAACTTGATTATGTTTTGAGCATCAACAGCGAACCTTATTTTAATCAGATTAAAGGGAAAGCGCTTTTCTATCAAGGCTCTGTCGGCAAAATCATGCCCATATTATATGTAAAAGGGGTGAAAAGCCATATAGGTGATCCATTCAACGGTTTCAATCCCTCTTTAGTGCTTGCTGATTTGCAGAGAAAAACAGAGCTCAATGTTGATTTATGCGATGTTCATAAACTGGAAGCCACGCCACCGCCTGTTTGGGTAAACCTGAAAGACCGAAAAAAGACCTATGACGCTTCAATTCCTGAAGCGGCAACCGGCTATTTCAATTGGTTGACATTTAACCGTTCGACCCAGCGCATAGTGGATAAGTTGGTATCATTGTCAAAAAGAACATTGCGTGACACACTTAGCCATTTTCAAGATGCCTATGAGAATTACTGCAACCTTACTGGCGTGATACCCGATGAGATATCCTTTAAACCTGAAGTTTTGACTTTTAGTCAGCTTTATGACCGGGCATCTCGAAAAAAACCTGAGTCTTTTCAACAAGAGTATATCGCTTATCAGGAAAAGGTCATTGATGCACTCAATGATAATCAGATTACATTGCCAGAAGCTTCAACCAGATTAATCGAATTTGCTATTGACTGGATAGAGTTGGAAGGTCCCGCAATCATTGTCGCTATTTCCGGTCCTTATTATCCCCATATCAACAACCATTACATCGATAAAAAGCTCCCCTTTTCGCTTGAACAAACGATTAATGAAATAGCGAGATCAAAATATGACCTGGTTTTTGAAGGACAAGAATTCTTTATGGGGATATCGGATATGTCGTATGCATCTTGGTCTGGGAACAATGATGATATTGAAATCATCAAAGCCAATAGTCCCGGATGGGATTATATCTACCATATACCCTTTGAGGAACTTGCCACCATCAGCATGCCAGTTGTGAATATAGGTCCCTGGGGTAAAGATTTGCATAAGATCACTGAACGTGTTCTGACAAAGGATGTCTATGAACGTATACCTTATATCATCAAGGAATTGATCCTAAAATGCCTGGAATGATATAACACTATATATTTCGAGGTTTCGAATCATCAACATTTTTTAACCTCTTGAAAATGACTCTGTTTGAAAGATAACCCCCCAATAATCCAAGACTAAAAATAAGCAGACAGAGTGAAACGACAAATATCCACCCTCCAACCAGGCTGTATATGGCGTTGCTGGTGAAATATCGGGCAGTGAAAAAAGCCCAAAGTACAGCGTAAGTTGGATAAAATGCAACAGACACAATCAT